>NZ_JBAMDI010000226.1:0-8935 GCF_036961695.1 Pseudomonas sp. CGJS7
CGCCGAGTCCGCCCAGATGCGCCTGGCCCGCGAACGCGGGCGTGGCGAGCACAGCGAGTACGGCGGCGGCGAGCAACGCGGTACGGGTGCGGCGGGTGTCGAGATGAGTCGTCTGCATTGTCTTCCTCTGGATCGATAGGGGGCCGGCCGGGGCGGCGCGTGCGCGCCTGGGCCGTGCGGTGGCGAACGCTTGCCGCCATGGATCGGCGGTTCCCGGGCGTCGCGGCGCCCGGTCCGGTTTTGCTCGCGCTCCGGCGACGAAGCGCCGATGCGGTTTCTTCAACGCGCGTCGCGCGCCGCCTTCACCGCGGCGGCCGCGTCCACCAATCCCGGGCCGCAGCCGCCGGAGCATTTGCTGGCGGGAATCGGACGCGCGGTCTGGGCGAGAATCTGCTGCACCCGCGCCGGGCTCAGCGGCACGCTGGCGGCCGAACGCATCAGCGCGACCACGCCGGCAACATGCGGGCTGGCCATCGAGGTGCCGGCCATCGTGCCGTAACCGTTGTTCCTGACCGTCGACAGGATTTCGGTCGACGCGCCGCCGAAGAACGCGTTGTTGCCGCCGGGCGCGGTGATATCGATGGTCGCGCCGAAATTGGAGTAGCTCGTACGCGCCGCGCCGGTGGTGCTCGCCGCCACCGTGATCACGCCGTTGCAGCTCGCCGGCGTCATGTTCGCGGCATCGGCGTTGTCGTTGCCGGCCGCGACCACCACCACCGCATCGCGCGCCAGCGCCGCATCGATCGCCGCCTGCCACGCCGGCGCCTGGCTGCACGCGCCCGACCCGCCGATCGAAAGATTGACGATCTTGGCCGGATTGGGATTGGGCGCAACGCCGCTGACGCTGCCGCCGACGGCCCAGATCAACGCATCGACGATGTCGGAGTCCACGCCGAAGCCATTCTTGGCCAATGCGCGGATCGGCACGATCTTGGCCTGATAGGCGACGCCGGTCACGCCGACGCCGTTGTTGCCCACCGCGGCGATGGTGCCGGCCACGTGCGCGCCGTGATCGATGTTGGAAGAATCCTCCGGATTGGCATCGCGACCGTCGCCGTCCTGGGATGCGCCGCAACCGGCCGGCACCCCGTCGACCGCGCAGATTTCGCGGCTGTAGCCGCTGACCGAACTGACGAAGTCGTAGCCGGGCAGCAGATTGGCGGCCAGATCGGCATGCGCCTGGTAGATTCCCGAGTCGATCACCGCCACCACTTGGCCGCGACCGGTGGCGATGTCCCAGGCGGCCGGCGCGCGGATGCCGGCGGCGGTGTCGCGATAGGACCACAAATCTTTGTAACGCGGGTCGTTGGGAATCGACAACGCGCGCACCATGCCGTCGGCCTGCACGAATTCGACATCGGCATCGGCGGCGATCTGGCGCATCAGCGCTTCGGCCTGATCGCGATCCAGATCGGCATCGGCGCCGATCACCCGGCCGCCCGGCATCACCATCGCGCGCAGCATCTTCAGGCCTGGGCGTTGCTTGAGCGCGGCGCGGCCGGCGGCGGCATCGAGCGAAGACGCCAACGCACCGCGATCGGTCCGCGCGGCGCTGCCGTCGCGATACTTGACGATGAACTGACGGTAGTGCCCGTCGGCTTTCAGATTGTCCAGATACACGCGGCCAGCGGCCGCTGCCGGGCCGGCGGCGGTCAGCGCCAGCACGGTGGCGGCGGCGAGCGTATGCAGACGAAAACGGTGAGATTGGGCGAGCAGCGACATAAGACGATTCCTTGGCGGTGAGCCGAGCGGTGTCGGCGCGATCGGATTCGATGAGCGGTGCCGAAGGCCGCAGCCGCGCGGCACGCCTTCCAATCCCTGGGCGAACGCGGCGACGCGTTCGTCCTTGCACGCTACGCGATCGATCGCTCGACCGAACAGAGCCCGTGTTATCGGCGTAGCCGAAAAATCGAGACACGCCCCTGCATTTTTCGCAATGGTTATTGCGTTCGCATGGACAGCAAGAAGAACAGCGTTTCTTCGCTGTGTTTCGCTGATCTGCGTGAGTCCACAATACCGACGCCACATGCGTGCCGGCACGGTGCGCCACGTGAACATACCCCTCTTACGGCGCACCGTTTCGACCCACGCATCGTGCAATCGAACCTTTCGGATCGAATCAAATCGCCATGCCGACGTCGATCTTTTTCACCCGTTTCCCATCGCGAACGCAAAAAAGAAACCCCGGCTATCGGCCGGGGTTTCGACAATGCATTACGACTGAAGCGATACCCGCGATTACGGCGTGGCGTTGCGCGCCGCCGCTACCGCCGCGGCGGCATCGACCAGGCCGGCTCCGCAGCCGCCGGAACAGTTGCTCGCGGAGATCGGACGCGCGCTGCTCTTGAGGATATGTTCGACCTGGGCCGGCGACAGCTTGGCCCGCGCCGCGGACTGGATCAGCGCCGCCACGCCGGCGACATGCGGCGAGGCCATCGAGGTCCCCGCCATGGGACCGGTCTTGTTACCGCCGATGGTGGAGATGATGCCTTCGGTGGCGCTCGGCCCAATGAAGCTGTCCTCGCCGCCTGGAGCGGTCACATCGATGGTGGCGCCGAAGTTCGAGTAAGAAGAGCGCTTGCCTTTCTTGTTGGAGGCCGCAACGCTGATCGCGCCATTGCAACTGGCCGGACTGAAGTTGGCCACGTCTTTGTTGCTGTTGCCGGCGGCGACCACCACCACCGAGCCATTGGCCACCGCGCTGTCTATCGCCGCCTGATAGACCGGCGCTTGGGTGCACGGCGCGCCACCGCCCAACGACAAGTTGATGACGTCGGCGCGATTGGGATTGGCCGGAACGCCGGACACGGCGCCACCGGCGGCCCAGACGATCGCGTCGGCGGCGTCCGAGGTCAGATTAACGCCGCTGTTGCCGGAGACGCGCAGCGGCAAGATCTTGGCCTCGTACGCCACGCCCACGCCGCCCAGCCCGTTGTTGCCGACGGCCGCGACCGTACCGGCTACGTGTGTGCCGTGCTCCATCTTGGAGGAATCCTCCGGATTGGCATCGCGGCCGTCGCCGTCGCCGGAGCCGCCGCAATTGGCGGGATAACCCGCTTCGGTACAGAGTTTTCCGAGACCGTTCGCGCTGCCGATGAAGTCGTAACCCGGCAACAGGTTGGCGGCCAGATCCGTATGCGCGGCATAGACGCCCGAATCGATCACCGCCACTACGGCGCCGCGGCCGGTGCTCATACTCCAGGCGCTCGGCCCGCGAATGCCCACGGCGCTATCGGCGTAGTGCCACTGTTTGCTCAGCACCGGATCGTTGGGCACGGCGAACAGAGTCTGCAACTCATCGATCTGGACGAACTCGACGTTGGCGTCGGCCGCGATCTGACGCATCAGCGTCTCGGTCTGGGACCGGTCCAGCGCGGCGTCGGTGGCGACTACGCGGGCGCCGCTGAGGATCATCGCGCGAAGCGGCTTCAGCCCCAGGCGTTGCTTCAACTCGCTCGGCAGCGCGACGCGTTCGGCCGCGGCGCTCAGAGAGGCTTTGAGCGGGTTCGGCGCCTGTGTCGGCTCGCTGCCGGAGCGGTACTTGACGATGAACCGGCTGTAATGGCCATCGGCCTTCAGATTGTCCAGATAAACGCGACCGGCCATCGCCGGCGCGGCAAAGGTCAGCGCCAACGCGGTGGCGGCGGTCAGCGCATGGGTGCGGCAAGAAAGCAATTTCATCAGCTGTCGATCCCCTGAATCGGTCAATGCAAATCCGCTTGTCGGCGTACTCAGCGCTTGTCTGTGCTGCGCCGGTGTCGCGGGCGGTGGGTGCTTGGTCAGCGCCACAACTCCACGCTAGTCGCGAACCGCAACCGGGGCAGGGTTCCCCGGCCATCGGCATCCCGACAAAAACGCGACGTCCATCCCATCTGATCCAGTATCAGACTTGTCCTATCCGAGCGACGCATGCGTATGGCAACCGTCGCTGCGACCGCCTCCGACACGCCAATGCCGAGCGTGGCGAATCGACCGCGGCCGATGGAACCGATGCGTCCGCCGCTGCGATGCGACGACGACATTCCCGCGTCGATACCAGCCGCCGCCCGCACGTCGCGGCGGCGACGCAATAAGCCTGCGACGCCCGTGCGTTTCGATGGCCGAAAAAAAAACCCCGGCCGAAGCCGGGGTTCGTGGTTACCGCGCGATAACGGAAACGGTCAGAACTTGATGCTCCAGGTATCGATGCGGCCGACGTCCTGCGCGGCGCGATCGGCGGCGCGCAGCTTCCACGCGCCATTCAAGGCTTCGCTCGACAGATTCACCGTGAACGTGCCGCTGACGTTGGCGCCGTTGCTGCCGGTGCGGTTGTGCAGGTTGTAGACCGAACCGTCCGGCGCGATCAGATCGACGATCAGGTCGCCCTTGTACGGATGGACGATGTTGATCGTCACCGACGCGTTGCTCGGCGCGTTGCCGGTGCGGCCGGACACGGTGATCGTGCTCGACGCGCCGGTGGCGTTGTTGTCGGGGATGTTGACGTCGGTGCCGTTGGTGTAGGTCTGCACGCCCGGGTTCGGGTTGCCGCCGCCGGCGGCCGAAGCCACCGCCGCGCCCGCGTCGACGATGCCCGCGCCGATCGCGCGATCGGGCGTGCTCGGGAACGCGCGCGCGGTGTTCTTCAGCAAGGTGCGCATCTGCTCCTGGGTCAACGGCGTCGGCGCCACCGCCTGGACCAGCGCGGCCACACCGGCGACGTGCGGCGAAGCCATCGAGGTGCCGGTGTAGGACGCGTAGCTTTCGGCCACCGGCCCCTTGGTCCCGCTGTTGAGCGTGGACAGCACGCTCACGCCCGGCGCGGCGACGTCGACGCCCGGACCCCAGTTGGAACCGCCGCCGCCCAGCGCGACCTGGTTGTAACGACGGCCGCTGGAATCGACCGCGCCGACCGAGATCACGCTGCCGCAGTTGGTCATGGTGTAGCCGACCGCGTTGCCGTTCTGGTCGGTGGCCTGGGTGGCGTTGGCGCTGGAGTTGCCGGCCGCCACGACCACGATGGTGCCGCGCGAGACCGCACCGGTCAGCGCGTCCTTGTAGATCTGCGGGCACGCGCCCGGCGCGCGGCTGCCCAGGCTCATGTTGATCACGTCGGCGACGTTGGGATTGGCCGGCGCGCCGGACACGCTGCCGCCCGAGGCCCAGATGATCGCGTCGGAGATGTCGCTGCCGTAACCGCCGCAGCGGCCGAGCACGCGCACCGGCACGACCTTGGCGCCGTAAGCGGTGCCGGCCACGCCCTTGGCGTTGTTGGTGACCGCGGCGATGGTGCCGGCGACGTGGGTGCCGTGCCAGCTGGAATTCTGCGCAGCGTGGGTACCGCCGCACTGGTTGGCGGTGATCCAGTCGCCCGGATCGGCCGGGTTGGCGTCGCGGCCGTCGCCGTCGTTGGCGACGAAGAAACCGCCGGGCGGCAGGCCTTCATCCGGCGGATCGCCGCTGATGAAATCGTAGCCGCCGATGATGTTGGCGTTGAGATCGCTGTGGCTGGCGATGCCGGTGTCGATCACCGCCACCACCACGCCGTCGCCCTTGGTGGTGTCCCACGCGGTGGTCGCGCGGATGCCGCCGTTGCCGCTGCCGAAGCCGTATTGCTCGCTGAAGCGGCTGTCGTTGGGGGTGAAGTACGGCACCATGAACACGTCGTTCTCGACCAGCTCGACGTTCGGGTCGGCGGCGATCTGGCGCATCAGCGCCTCGGCTTCGCTGCGGTTCAACGGGCGGTTGCTGACCACCACGTCCGAACCGTTGCCGGTGCGGCGCAGGCGCTTGAGCGCGACTTCGTGCTTGCCGCCGCCGAAGCGGCCGCTGGCGGCGCTGGCGGCCTTGCCCAGCGACTGGTTGAAGCTGGCCACGTTCTGCCGCGGCGCGGTGCCGGAGCGGTACTTGACCACGAAACGCTGGAAGCTGTTGCCGCCGTCGGCGTCGAGCGTGCCGAAATTGGCGCGGCCCTGGGCCATGGCCGGAGCGAGCGCGAACGCACCCAACGCCAGGACGGTGGCGGCGGCGAGTACGTGTACGGAAGGTTTGCGCGATGAACGGTAGGACATGTGATTACGACCCCTTGGCAAAAGCCGCGATGCGGCGAGAGCGCGCGGCGTGCTCGGTCGTGGCCGGTTGCCTGCGCGTGAGCGGGTGCGGCATGTTGTGCGCACCTTGCAAGCAAATTACGCAGTGCTTACGGCATCGAACAAGCGTTCTTTCCGTGCATTTTTGGGTGGCAATGGCGATGCCGATCACGCAAATGAAAAGCCGTTTCGTTGCGATCGGGCGAACGAAAAACTGCGCATTCACCCTACTCCGGCGCTGATTACCAATAGGAATATGGGTGTGCATCGGCGTCGCCATGCGGTGGGCAGACCGATGAACGGCACGCACCTGAAGCTCGCCGTGCGCGCATTGGGCGACATGCCGCGAATATCCGACGAAAAAAACCCCGGCCGAAGCCGGGGTCGAGTAAACGCATCGCTGCTCGAACGCGGCTGCGTTTACACAGCCGCGCGAAGTCGCACTATCAGAACTTGATGCTCCAGCTATCGATCCTGCCCACGTCCTGTCCGGCGCGATCGGCCGCACGCAGCTTCCAGGTGCCGTTCAACGCTTCGCTCGACAGATCCAGGGTGAAGCTGCCGCTGACGTTGTCGCCGTTGCCGCCGGCGCGGTCGTGGATCTTGTAGACCGTGCCGTCCGGCGCGATCAGTTCGACGATCAGATCGCCCTTGTACGGATGGACGATGTTGACCGTCACCTGCGCATTGGCCGGTGCGTTGCCGGTGCGGCCGGCGACCACGATGCTGCTGGTCACGCCGGTGGCGTTGTTGTCGGGAATCGCGAAGTCGGTGTCGTTGCTGTAAGTCTGCACGCCCGGGTTCGGGTTGGGATTGCCGCCGCCGGTCGCCGCGACCAACGCCGCGTTGGCATCGACGATGCCGGTGCCGATGGCGCGGTCGGGCGCGACCGGGAACGCACGTGCGGTGTTCTTCAGCAGCGTGCGCATTTGCTCATGGGTCAGCGGATCCTTGACCGCCGACTGCACCAGCGCGGCCACGCCGGCCACGTGCGGCGACGCCATCGAGGTGCCGGTGTAGCTGGCATAACCTTCGGCCACCGGACCTTGTCTGCCCGTATTGAGGGTCGACAGCACCTCTACGCCCGGCGCGGCCAGATCCACGCCCGGCCCCCAGTTGGAGCCGCCGCCGCCCAGCGCGACCTGGTTGTAACGGCGGCCGTTGGAATCCACCGCGCCGACCGAAATCACGTTGCCGCAGTTGGTCATGGTGTAACCGACCGCCTGACCCTGGGTGTTGGCCGCCTGGGTCGCGTCGGCGTTGGAATTGCCCGCCGCGACCACCACCACCGTTCCGCGCTGCACCGCGCCGGCCAGCGCGTCGCGATAAACCTGCGGGCAAGCGGTGGGCCCGGTGCTGCCCAGGCTCATGTTGATGACGTCGGCCACGTTGGGATTGGCCGGCGCGCCCGGCACATTGCCGCCCGAGGCCCAGATGATCGCGTCGGAAATATCGCTGCCGTAGCCGCCGCACTTGCCGAGCACGCGGATCGGTACGATTTTCGCGTTCGGCGCGGTGCCGGCCACGCCGACGCCGTTGTTGGTCACCGCCGCGATGGTGCCGGCGACGTGGGTACCGTGCCAGCTGGAGTCGCGGTTCTGCGCCGGCACCGGCCGGCCCAATCCGTCGACGCCGCAATCGCCACGGTTCATCCAATCGCCCGGGTCGGCCGGATCGGCGTCGCGGCCGTTGCCGTCGTTGGCGATGAAGAAGCCGTTGCCCGGCAGGCCGGCGTCGGCCGGATCGGCGCTGATGAAATCGTAGCCGCCGATGACGTTGGCGTTGAGGTCGCTGTGCGCGGTGATGCCGGTGTCGATCACCGCGACCACCACGCCGTCGCCCTTGCTGATGTCCCAGGCGGTGCCGGCGCGGATGCCGCCGTTGCCGACGCCGAAGCCGTACTGCTCGGCCAGGCGCGGATCGTTCGGGCTGTAGTACGGAACCATCAGGATGTCGTTCTCGACCGACTCGACGTTGGGATCGTTGGCGATCTGGCGCATCAGCGATTCGGCTTCGAAGCGGTTGAGCGCGCGATCGCTCAAGACCACGTCCGAACCGTTGCCGGTGCGGCGCAGGCGCTTGAGCGCGACCGCATGCTTGCCGCCGCCGAGGCGTCCGCTGAGCCCGCTCGACGCGGCGCTCAGCGAGCGATTGACCGCGGCGGCGTCCTTGCGCGGCGCGCTGCCGGAGCGGTACTTGACCACGAAGCGATGGAACTTCTGGCCGCTGTCGGTGCCGAGGGTGCCGTAGTTGATCTTGGCGGCGGGACCGCCGGCCATTGCCGGGGCCACGACCGAGGCGGCGAGCGCGATCGAGGTGGCGGCGGCGAGCAAGTGCAAGCGATGGTGGTGGTTGGAACGAGACTTCATGGTGGAAACCCTGAGTAAGCGCCGATGGGCGGCAAAGTGAACCGTTCGTCGGTATCAACGAAGCAAGCGTCGAGTCACGACCAACGTGGCATGGATGCGTTGTTCGCATCTCCGATTTCCACGCTAGCGACGCACGGTGGTTCGACAAGCGGTTTGCGCGGATCGCGCGCGCTTACAAATGCAGCGAGCATCGCAATTCGAAACAGTGTGACAGTCGAAAAGAGCGCAACGATAAAGTGCGAATCCACCCTACCCGGCCGATTTTCCGCTTCATCCGAAGACGCTCGCATCTGTGACAACGCTGCTATAAACATGCTGTTTTATTGCGATTTCATCGAAACGATCGCACAGAGTGGCACGATGCCGCGAGCGATCGCCGCTGCGCGCCCGCTCGGAATCCAGCAATTTACAGTTGCCATTTCGCGGCGCTGTCGTCGGCCCGAATAAGCCGTCGCGGTCGCAAGCCTTTGGGTTCATGCCGCGAAAAAAAAAGCCCCGGCT
>NZ_JBAMDI010000227.1:0-8651 GCF_036961695.1 Pseudomonas sp. CGJS7
CATCTTCACCGTCGGCGCGCGCTGGGTGCGGCGCTGGTTCACCGAGGGCAACGTCCCGGTCAAGATCGGCGTGCTGGTGCTGCTGGCCGGAGTGGCCGCGCTGCTCAAGTACGCCAGCGACCAGGGCTGGATGAAGGTGCCGATGGAGGTCCGCCTGACCGGCATCGCCCTGGCCGCGATGGCCGGGCTGGTGTTCGGCTGGCGCCAGCGCGAAGCCAAGCGGATCTTCGCCCTGAGCCTGCAGGGCGGGGCGATCGGCGTGTTGCTGCTGGTGGTGTTCGCCGCGTTCAAGCTCTACGGCATGATCCCGGCCGGCGCCGCGTTCGCGATCAGCGTGGTGCTGGTGGCCGGCACCGGCGTGCTGTCGGTGCGGCAGAACGCGCTGGCGCTGGCGGTGTTCGCGATCCTGGCCGGCTTCCTCGCGCCGATCTGGCTCTCGACCGGCTCGGGCAACCATGTGGCCTTGTTCGGTTACTACGCCGTGCTCAACGCCGGCATCTTCGCCATCGCCTGGTGGCGTCCGTGGCGGGTGCTCAACCTGATCGGTTTCGCCTTCACCTGGGGCATCGGCGGCGCCTGGGGCGTGCTCAAGTACCGGCCTGAGCATTTCTCCACCACCGAGCCGTTCCTGCTGCTGTTCTTCGCCTTCTATCTGCTGATCCCGGTGCTGTACGCGCGCCGCCGCGCCGCTGGCCGACGCGATCTGATCGACGGCTGCCTGGTGTTCGGCACGCCGCTGATCGCGTTCTCGCTGCAAGCCGGCCTGCTGGAAGGCGAGCGCATGCCGCTGGCGTTCTGCGCGCTCGCTCTGGGTGCGCTGTACGCGGCGCTGGCGTGGTGGCTGCGCCGCGACCAGCGCTTCGTCGAGTTGTCCACGCCGTATGCCTTGCTCGGCGTCGGCTTCGCGACCTTGGCAGTGCCGCTGGCCTTGGCCGCGGAAGCCACCGCCTGCGTGTTCGCGCTGGAAGGCGCGGCCCTGGTGTGGCTGGGCCTGCGCCAACAGCGCTTGCTGCCGCAGCTCACCGGCGCGGGTTTGCAGCTGGCCGCGGCGTTCGCGTTCGTGATCGGCGCCAGCGATGGCGTGTGGGACGCCGAAACGCCGGTGCTCAACGCCAGTTTCGTCGGCGCGCTGTTGATCGCGCTGGCCGGTTTCGCCAGCGCCTGGAGCTATCGCCGCGTCGCCGAACGCGCGCCGGCGGTGCCGTATTACCTGTGGGGCCTGCTGTGGTGGATGGCGGCGACCGGCAGCGAGATCGCCGATTTCGTCGCCAATCGCCACGTCGCCGATGCGGTGTTGATGATCGCCGCCTTGACCGGTTGGGCGGCGAGCGAAGTGTTCCGCCGCCACGACTGGAAGGCCTTGTCGGTGACCGCGATGGTCGCCTTCGCCGTGGCCTTGCCGGTGGCGTTGGCGCAGACCGATGCGCATCGCTATCCGTTCGCGGAATGGGGCTTGGCGGCGTGGGCGCTGTATGCCGGTCTGGGCTGGCGCAGCCTGAGCAATCTGCGCGAACGCGCCGGACGCGAACTCTCGCTCGCGCACCTGGCGTGGTTGTGGGCGTGGGCGGTGGCGATCGGGCTGAGCCTGTTCCGCTGCCTGCGTCTGTCGATGCGCGAGGACGTGGCCGCGTTCGGTTCCGGCTGGACCGCGACGGCGTTGTTGTTGCCGCTGCTGGCGGCGGCCGCGCTGACTTTGTGGCGGCCGTTGGTCATCGGCCGTCCCGTGCAGCAACGCTTCGAACAATGGCGCGGCGCGGCGATGGCCAGCTTCATGGCGGTGCTGCTGCT
Organism: Pseudomonas sp. CGJS7; assembly: GCF_036961695.1. NCBI lineage: Bacteria > Pseudomonadati > Pseudomonadota > Gammaproteobacteria > Pseudomonadales > Pseudomonadaceae > Pseudomonas > Pseudomonas sp. CGJS7. The sequence goes on from NZ_JBAMDI010000227.1 coordinate 1,789, forward strand.
TGCGCTGGGCTTGAGCCTGTTCGCGCCGGCCAATCCGCATCCGCTGATGTGGATACCGCTGCTCAATCCCTCGGCGCTGATGCAGTGGGCGGCGTTGCTGCTGCTCGGCTTCTGGATGGCTTCGCCGCTGATGGATGCGCGCTGGCGCGGCTGGCGGGTGCCGGTGCTGGCCATCGGCGGTTTCGTCCTGATCACCGTGGAAGTCCTGCGCAGCGCGCACTTCTGGGGCGGTGTGGACTGGGCCGAGTCGATGTTCTCCACCAGCCTGGTCCAGACCAGCCTGACCGTGGTCTGGAGCGTGCTCGGCGTGGCCGGCTGCATCGCCGGTTCGCGCCGCGGCCAGCGCGCGCTGTGGCTGGCCGGCGGGGTGTTGATGCTGGTGGTGCTGGTCAAACTGTTCACCATCGACCGCGGCCATCTGGGCAATCTGCTCGGCATCGGCTCGTTCATCGCCTACGGCCTGCTGTGTTTGCTGGTGGGCTACTTCGCGCCGGTGCCGCCGAGCCGGCCCGACCACGATTCGAATCAGCAGGAGGCTCAGGCATGAAGCGTCAAGGAATCTGGCTTGCGGCGATCGCGCTAGCGCCGTTGCTGGCCCTGGCCGGACCGCGCGAGGACTACGCGCAGCAATGGCCGCTGCAACTCAGCCGCGACGACGGCGGCGCGTATCGGGTCGTGCTGGACGATGCGGTGTACCGCCAGGCGCAAAGCGCGCAGCTGCGCGATGTCGACGCGATCGACAGCACCGGCGTTGTGGTGCCGGCGTCGGTGTTCGCGCCCGAGCAGCCGTTGGCGCGCGCGCCGCAGCGGATCAACTTGCCGTGGTTCGCATTGCCGGCGTCGCCGTCGGGTTCGGCCACGCAAGGCTGGGAGCTGATCAGCGAAGTGGAAACCGACGGCCGCCTGCGCCGGGTCGAGGCGCGCAGCACCGCCGCCGACACCGCCAAGTTGCCGCAGACCTCGTTGTTGCTCGACGCCAGCCGCGTGCGTTCGCCGATCCTGGCGCTGGAACTGGAATGGGTGCCGGGCGCGGCCCTGGACGCGGCCTACAACGTGGAAGCCAGCGACGATCTGGACCAATGGCGCAGCGTCGCCGGCAGCGGCCGTCTGGTCGATCTGCAGCGCGGCGGCCAGCGGCTGGTGCAGCGCCGGATCGTGTTCGACACGGTCGGCGAGCAGGCGCGTTATCTGCGCCTGACCCCGCAGGATCCCAAGTCGGCCGCGCAGATCAGCGCGGTGGTGGCGGAACTGGCGGTCCCCGCGGCGGGCGCGCCGTTGCAGTGGCGCGAACTCAAGGGCAAGCGGGTGGAGCAGCGCGACGGCGGCGTCGCGTTCGAGTACGAACTGGACGGGCGTTTCCCGATCCAGCAGGCCGATGTCGCGCTGCCGGGCAATCACGCCCTGGAGTGGCGACTGGACAGCCGCGACAACGAAGAACAAGGCTGGCGCGCGCAAGCCGGCCCGTGGATGGCGTACCAGGTCGCCGGACAAGGCGATGGCGACCGCTCGGCGGCACGGCAATTGTCCGAGACCTCGCGCGACCGGCGCTGGCGTCTGCGCGCCAACGGCGCGGTGCCGGGCGAGCCGGTGTTGCGGCTGGGCTATCGGCCCGAGGTGGTGGTGTTCCTGGCCCAGGGCCAGCCGCCGTACGCCCTGGTCGCCGGCAGCGCGCGCGCGGCGCGGGCGGATTCGCCGTTGGCGCATCTGGTCGAAGCCCTGCGCAAGAGCCGCGGCAAGGATTGGCAACCCGCGCAAGCCACGCTGGCTCAGCCGACGGCGTTGGCGGGCGCGGCGGCGCTGGTGCCGCCCGAACCCAAGCGCGATTGGTCGACCTGGATGCTGTGGGCGGTGCTGGTGGTGGGCGCGGCGATCGTGGTGGGTTTCGCGTTGAGCTTGTTGAAGTCGAACAAGCCGGCGGGGTCTTGAGGGCTTGAGCGTCGGCGCGGCTGCGGCCGCGCCCAGCGCTGCGGCTCAGCCGAGTTCTTGCGCGAGCCCGATCAGAATCCCTTCCGGCCCGCGGATGTAGCAGAGCCGGTATACGTCCTGATACTGGACTACTTCTCCCACCAACTGCGCGCCGCGCGTGCGCAGCCGGGCCAGGGTGTGGTCGATATCGTCCACCGCGAACATCACCCGCAGATAGCCCAGCGCATTGACCGGAGCGTTGCGGTGATCGGCGATCACCGCCGGCGCCAGGAAGCGCGAGAGTTCCAGCCGGCTGTGGCCGTCGGGCGTGCGCATCATCGCGATCTCGACTTTCTGATCGCCCAGTCCGGTGATGCGCCCGGCCCATTCGCCTTCGACCGCGCCGCGGCCTTCCAGCTCCAGGCCGAGTTCGAGAAAGAAGTCGATCGCCGCGCCGAGGTCTTCGACGACGATTCCGACGTTGTCCATCCGCTTGAGCGCCATGGGTCCGATCTCCGCTTGTCGTTTGAGCCGAGAGGCCTCGCCCTAGTGTAACCAAGGGCGGCTCGGGCGCCGCGGATCGGCGATTGCCCTGCTCAAGCCGCGTTTTCGGGCGGTGTCGATGTGCGCTGCTTCGCGCAAGTTCGCGCAGTACCTGCGCGGACCGGTGCCGGCGAGCGGCCGTGCGCACGCTGCAAACGATTGTTAGCGATGGCAGTCAGCCGGCCGCCTGCCATGCGATCACGCGCTTAGTGAGCCTGCGATCACCTCGGTTCAGCGAGTTTTTCAACGCGCTTCACAGCTGTCCGCACGCGGCAGGTTCGGCACAGTCTGCGAACTTGGCCGGCGATATCTTGCGCGCAACCGGCCCCTGGCATCGGCGGCCGTGGCAAGCGTGGTTTCGACATGGACGCCGAAGTGGTGTGCTGAAGCGGACGCTGAGAGATCGCATTGATTCCTCGATGGTCCGCCGACGAAAGCCGCAGACGCCCGATACGGGCATCCGGCCTGCTCGATTCCGATGGATGAGCGCTGTCGCGAAAATCCGCGACGGCCTGTTTCGTGCGCGTAAATCCGGGCGCCCAGACCGCGCCAGGCCCTTTCGAACCAGCGAGCGTGCGCCATGGCCGCGGATAGTCCCGTCGTCGATTCCGATGTTTCCGCCGATGCCGGACCGCGTATGCGCTCGGTGTATCGGCACCGGCGCCCGGTGCGGGTAATGCACTGGATCAATGCGATAGCGCTGATAATTTTGTTCGGCAGCGGTCTGCAGATTTTCAACGCGCATCCGCGTTTGTACTGGGGGCAGCGTTCGGACCCCGAGCGTGCGTGGCTCAGTATGGACGCCCAGGGCGGACGTGGGCATTGGCGCGGTGTCGTCCGGATCGACGGACACGCCTTCGACACTACCGGCGTGTTCGGCGCTTCCGATACCGACGGCCAGCGCATCGCCCGCGGCTTCCCCGCATGGCTGACGATTCCGAGCAACGGTCCGATGTCCGACGGCGGCGACGGCCGCTGGCCGCTGACGTCGGGGCGGCGCTGGCATTTCTTCTTCGCCTGGCTGTTCGTGATCAATGGCCTGTGCTACCTCGCTTATGGCGCGATCAGCCGGCATTTGTCGCGCGATCTGTGGCTGAGCCGCGCGGACTGGCGCGGCCTGGGACGCTCGCTGCTGGATCACCTGCGCTTGCGCCATCCCCATGGCGAAGACGCGTTGCGCTACAACGCGTTGCAGAAGCTGGCCTACTTGGGCGTGGTGTTCGTGCTCGGCATCGGCATCGTGTTGATGGGCCTGGCGATGTCGCCGCGCATGGACACGGTGCTGGCGCCGATGGTCGATGCCGTGGGCGGCCGACAATCGGCCCGGACCCTGCATTTCCTGATCGCCTTCGGGTTTGTCGGGTTCGTGATCGTGCACCTGGCCGCGATCTTGCTGAGCGGTCCGTTGAATCAGCTGCGCGGGATGATTACCGGTTACTACCGGATCGCCGAATCGCCGGGCCCGCTGGCCGCGGCGGCGGACCAACTGCCGCAAGCTGCGGACCCGCAGCTGGACCCCCTTTCTGCGGAGCAGGCGAACCATGGCCGTTGATCGTCGCGCTTTCGTCCGCGGCCTGTTGTTTCTCGCCGCGGGATCGGTTCTGGCCGGATACGACCGCATCTCGCGCAGCCAGTGGGGGCCGCAGGTGCTCAACGGCGCGGAGGCGCTGACCTCGCGCGTGCAGCGCTTGTTGTCGCCGCAGACCTCGATGGCCGAGGAATTCGCCGAGACGCAGGTGTCCAAGACCTTTCCCAGCAACGGCACTTCGTTGCCGTCGTGTCCTGGCTATCGGGCATTGCTCGCGAAGGATTTCGCCGACTACCGGCTGCGCGTGGACGGTTTAGTCAAACGCCCGGCCGATCTGTCCATCGCCGAGCTTCGCGCCATCGACGAGCGCGAGCAGATCACCCGCCACGATTGCGTTCAAGGCTGGAGCGCGATAGGGAAATGGCAAGGAACCTCGTTGGCGGCGGTGCTGGATCATGTCCTCGTCGACCTGGACCGCGCGCGTTTCGCGGTGTTCCACTGCTTCGACGAAATGAAGCCCGGGCTGCTCTACTACGAGAGCCTGGATCTGGAAGAAGCGCGGCACCCGCAAACCTTGCTGGCCTATGCGCTCAACGGCGCACCGCTGCCGGTCGCCAACGGCGCGCCGCTGCGTCTGCGGGTGGAGCGGCAATTGGGCTACAAGCACGCCAAGTATCTGAGCCGGATCGAACTGGTCCATTCGCTGGCCGACATCCACGGCGGCCACGGCGGCTACTACGAAGACACCGAAGGACGCGAGTGGTACGCGGGAATCTGAGCGCTTAGCCGCACCTGAGGCGGCCGTCGGGCGGTGCCCGCGGTCGGCGGCGCCATCGAACGCTGGGGCCGGTCGCGACGCGTCCGCCGGCCTCGTTCAGCCCGGCCGGTTTATTTCACGGCCCCGGCCCGCGACAATAGCCGCCCCAGAGCCGGCCGCGATTCCAGGCCGGCCGCGGCTCAAGCCCGCTTACACCGCATTCCAACGCATCGTCCCAGGAGACCCCATGTCCATCGTCCGCATGACCGATCTCGATCTCGCCGGTAAGCGCGTGCTGATCCGCGAAGATCTCAACGTCCCCATCGACGACGGCCGCATCACCTCCGAACTGCGCATCCTGGCCGCGTTGCCGACGCTGAAGCTGGCGCTGGAGAAAGGCGCGGCGGTGATGGTCACCTCGCACCTGGGCCGGCCGAAGGAAGGGCAGTGGAGCCAGGCCGATTCGCTGGCGCCGGTGGCTGCGCGTCTGTCGGAACTGCTCGGCATCGAGGTGCCGCTGATCAAGGATTGGGTCGACGGCGTCGAGGTGAAGCCCGGCCAGTTGGTGCTGCTGGAAAACTGCCGCATGAACGTCGGCGAGGGCAAGGACGATGAAGCTCTGTCGAAGAAGTACGCGGCGCTGTGCGATGTGTTCGTCATGGACGCGTTCGGCACCGCGCACCGCGCCCAGGCCTCCACCCACGGCGCGATCCGCCACGCCAAGGTTGCCGCCGGCGGCCCGCTGCTGATGGCCGAACTCGATGCGCTGGCCAAGGCGCTGGACAACCCGGCGCGGCCGCTGCTGGCGATCGTCGCCGGCTCCAAGGTCTCGACCAAGCTGGAACTGCTGGGCTCGTTGGTCGGCAAGGTCGATCAGCTGATCGTCGGCGGCGGCATCGCCAACACCTTCATCGCCGCGATGGGCCACGGCGTGGGCAAGTCGCTGGTCGAGAACGATCTGATCGACACCGCCAAGAAGATCATGAGCGACGCCAAGGCGCGCGGCGCCGATATTCCGGTGCCGACCGACGTGGTGGTGGCGCCGGCGTTCGCCGCCGATGCGCCGGCCACGGTCAAGCCGGTCGACGCGGTCGGCGCGGACGACATGATTCTCGACATCGGCCCGGACACCGCCGCGCGTTACGCGCAGCTGATCCAGAACGCCGGCACCGTGGTCTGGAACGGCCCGGTCGGCGTGTTCGAGTTCGACGCCTTCGGCAAGGGCACCGAAACCCTGGCGCGCGCGATCGCCGCGTCCAAGGCCTTCTCCATCGCCGGCGGCGGCGACACCCTGGCCGCGGTCGACAAATACGGGATCGAAGACGAAGTCGGTTACATCTCCACCGGCGGCGGCGCGTTCCTGGAATTCCTGGAAGGCAAGGAACTGCCGGCGGTCGCCGCGCTCAAGCAGCGCGCGGGTTGAGCGCGGTGTCCGACGCCGCCCCAGCCAAGCCGATCCTGTTCTTCGACCTCGACGGCACCCTGATCGATTCCTCGATCGGCATCACCCGTTCCATCGCCTATGCCTTGGAACAACTGCAGCATCCGGTGCCCGATGCCGAGGCGCTGCGTTCGTGGATCGGCCCGGCCCTGCGCACCAGTTTCTTGCCGTTGTTGGGCGATGAGGCGCGGGTCGAGCAAGCGGTGGCCCTGTATCTGGAGCGCTACGGCCGCGAAGGCTGGACCGAGCATCAGGTGTACGACGGCGTCGGCGAGATGCTCGACGCCGCGCGCGCGGCCGGCTACCGCATGGCGGTGGTGACCGCCAAGAACGAAGACAACGCGCGCAAGATCCTCGCCCACCTGCCCTTCGGCGCTTACTTCGAGGACGTGATCGGCTCCACCGTCGACGGGCGCTTGACCCACAAGGTCGATCTGATCGCCGAGGCGCTGCGCCGTTTCGGTTTGCAGGCCGCGCAATGCCTGATGATCGGCGACCGGCGCATGGACATCGAAGGCGCGTTGCAGCACGACATGGGCAATATCGGCGTGCTGTGGGGCTTCGGCAGCGAGCAGGAATTGCGCGAGGCCGGCGCGCAGCGGTTGGCGGCGGTGCCGGGGCAGTTGCCGGGGTTGCTGGTGGCGTGATGCTGGCGGCCGGGTTTGCGGGCCCGGCTGCCGCAGAAGTTT
>NZ_JBAMDI010000228.1:0-8552 GCF_036961695.1 Pseudomonas sp. CGJS7
GCCACTCAGGCGCCGGCGCAACTTTCAATTCGGTTCGCATACCGCGCGCCCACCAGCGAGGCATCAGCCAGGCGTCTGTTCCATCTGCTCAGCCTGCTGCCGCAACCACTCGCCGAACGCGACGATGCGCGGATCGGCCGCGGCGCTATCCGGATACACCAAGTGATAGGCATAGCCGCCGCCCATCGCCAGGCCGATATCGAACAGCCGCGCCAGACGGCCCTGGGCCAGATCGTTGCCGATCATGTCCAGATCGGCCAGACCGATCGCGCCGCTGTCGATGACCGACTGCACTACGAAGCCCGAATCGGGAAAACCGACGCAGCGGCGGTCGTCGAAGTCTTCGATCCCGGCGGCGGCCATCCACATGGACCAGTTCGGCCAGGTCATGTCGTCGGTCTTCCAGTCGACGTAGCACAGGGTGTGCTCGGCCAGGTCGCGCGGATGCTGCGGGCGGGCGTCGGATTGGAGCAGGGCGGGGCGGCACACGGCGACGATGGTGGTGTCGAACAAACGCTGCGCGCGGGTTTTCGGATAGCGGCCGGCGCCGAAGCGGATCGCGACGTCGACATCGTCGGTGTCGAAGTCGCGCAGCTCATCGCTGATGTCGAAGGTCAGTTCCAGTTCGGGGTGCGCCGCCTTGAGTTGCGGCAGCCGCGGCAGCAGCCAGTTGCTGGCGAAGCGCGCGCTCAGCGAAACGCGTAGTTGGGTCGTGCCGCGGTTGAGCCGGCGCGCGCGCGCGGCGGCGCGGTGCAAGGTGTCCAGCGCGGTGCGGGTGGCATCGTACAACTCGATGCCGGCGGCGGTGAGCTGGATGCTGCGGCTGGTGCGTACGAACAGCGTCAGCCCCAGTTGCTCCTCGATTTCCTTGATCTGGTGGCTGACCGCGGCCGGGGTCAGGCCGAGTTCGTCGGCGGCGCGGGTGAAGTTCAGATGCCGTGCGGCCGCTTCGAAGGTTCTCAAGGCGCGGGTGCCCGGCAACATGCGGTTCATCGATCTTCAAGCCGTGTTTGACGATCCGTCGAAAATTACTCGTTTTTCTCCGCGCTCTCAACGATGGATGATTTCGTCCATTCCCCACGCGCTTGCCGGGGTGTGGAAGAAACCTCGTTCGGCCGCGCAATCTTGGAGTTTCGAATGTCCCTTGTCGCCGATTCCTTCGTCGCCTTGCGCAACGGCCGTCCGGCCGATGCCGAGGATCTGACCCCGCTGGCGTTCGCCGGCTACGCTCACTTCACCGCCATGCAGGCGCGCGCCGGCCGGGTGCGCGGGCTGGACTTGCATCTGCGCCGCTTGCGCGCGGCATCGATGACGATGTTCGGCCAGGCCTTGCCCGACCAGCGCGTGCTGGCGCAGTTGCGTACGGCGCTGAACCACGGGCCGGAGAATGTGTCGCTGCTCGCCACCGTGTACTCGCCGACCGGCGAGTTCACCGCGAGCGATCCGTCGGCGCAATTGGATCTGCTGATCCGCACCAGCCCGGCCGCGTCCGGCCCGTCGGGGCCGCTGGCGTTGAGCGTGGTGGAGTACGAGCGTTACCTGCCGGCGATCAAGCACGTCGGCGAAGTGGCCAAGACCCATGCGATGCGGCAGGCGGCGCTGCAGGGTTTCGACGATGCCGCCTTCGTCGATCGGCACGGGCGTTTCAGCGAAGCCTCGATCTGGAATCTGGCGTTCTGGGACGGGCGGTCGGTGGTGTGGCCGCAGGCGGAGATGTTGGGCGGCACCACCATGGGCATCGTCCGCCGTCAGTTGCAGAACCTGGGCGTGGCCCAGCGCGAGCAGGAGATCCGCGCGGCCGATCTGGCCGACATGGCCGGCGCGGTGGTGATGAACTCCTGGACGCCCGGAGTGGCGGTGCATCGGATCGGCGACAGCGCGCTGCCGCCGGCGCCGGAGTTCCTGGAGTTGCTGCATCGTGCTTATCGCGCCGAGCCGGAGGTGGCGCCGTGACCGCGCGCTTCATCGCCGCGTCGGGCGGGGGCCGCTGACATGCACGCGCTCATCGTCGTTGCCCATCCCGATCCGCGTTCGCTCAGCCATGCCGTCGCCGCGCAGGTGAGTCAGGGCCTGCACGCGCGCGAAGGCGGGCACAGTGTCGAGATCGCCGATCTGGCCGCGGAAGGTTTCGACCCGCGCTTCGGCCAGGCCGATATCGCGGTGCATCTGCGGCTGGCGCAGCCGCCGGCCGATGTGCTCGCCGAGCAGGCGCGGATCGACCGCGCCGATGCCCTGGTGCTGGTGTATCCGGTGTTCTGGTGGTCGATGCCGGCGTTGTTGAAGGGCTGGATCGACCGGGTGTTCGCCAACGGCTGGGCCTACGACTTCGGCGAGGACGAACGACTGCACAAGCGGCTGCAGCGCTTGCCGGTGCATCAGCTCGCGCTCGGCGGCGCCGACGTGCGCACCTATGCGCGGCACGGCTACTTCGGCGCGATGAAGACCCAGATCGAGCACGGCATCTTCGATTACTGCGGCGCGCGCGTGCAGACTTCGGAATTGTTGCTCGGCTCGGACAGCGCGGACGTGCTGGCGAATTTGTGCAAGGCGCGGGAGATCGGCCGCGGTTTGTTCGATGCGCGGCGGCAGAGCCGCGCGGCGTGAGCGGCGAGGCTCACACCGGCAACGCGTAACTCTGCTTGACGATCTGGCTGGGCAGATCGGTCTTGACGTTCTGGATGCCGTTGGCGCGGGTCAGGTACTGGGTCTGGAAACGCCGGTACGCGTCGAGGTCTTCGACCACCACGCGCAGCATCGCGTCGCTCTCGCCGAGCATGATGTAGCACTCCATCACCTGCGGCAGCCGCTTCATCGCGTCGATGAAGCGCTCGATGGTGTCGGCGTCCTGCGCGGTCAACCAGACCCGGGTGAACAAGGTCATGCCGATGCCGACCTGGGCGGGGCTGAGCACGGCGACGTAGCGCTCGATCACGCCGGCTTCTTCCAGCAGGCGCACCCGGCGCAGGCAGGGCGAGGGCGACAGCCCGACTTCCTGGGCCAGTTCGGTGTTCTGCAGGCGGCCGTCGCGTTGCAGCGCGCGCAGGATGCGGCGGTCGATTTCGTCGAGTTTGGCCGGCATGGGGCTCTCCAGGGTTTCTCGGTTTATTGGCATCCAATGCCAATATATCGATAATTTTGGCAATCTTCGCAACCCGATTGCGCGGGCTGCGGCGTAGCATGCCCGGCATGGAACCGACCACCTTGCTCCTGTTCGCCGCGACCGTGCTGCCGCTGATCTGCACGCCCGGGCCCGACATGCTGTTCATCGCCGCGCAGGCGATCAACGCCGGCGCGCCGGCGGGATGGCGCGCCACCGCCGGGGTGTGCGCCGGTTACGGCGTGCACTCGTTGCTGGCGGCGTTCGGGTTGGCGGCGATCGTCGCGGCCTCGCCGGTGTTGTTCGAAGCCTTGCGTTGGATCGGCGTGGCTTATCTGGCGTACTTGGCTTTGCGATTGCTGCGCTCAGCGCTGCGCGCAGGTTCGGTGGAATGGAGCGAGAGCGGCGCGCGCGGCGCGCAGTTCAAGCGCGGGTTTCTGACCGCGGTGCTCAATCCCAAAGGCATGATGATTTACTTCGCGATCCTGCCGCAGTTCATGCGCCCGGAGGGTTCGGCCGCGCTGCAGGCGCTGGCGTTGTCGGCGATCTTCATCGGCTTGTGCGCGCTGGTGTATGCGTTGTTGAGCGCGGTGTTGGCGCTAAGCCGGCGTCGCTCCGGTACGGCCAGCGATCGCCGGCGGCGTTGGGTGGAAGGCGTGTCCGGCGGGATGGTCGCGGTCGCCGCCGCGGCCTTGGCCAAGAGCTGAGGCGGCTGGTTCGCGGCTCAGTTCGGGTCGGCGTCGAGCTCGGCCAGCAACGCGCGCACGGTCGGCGAGTTCGCCAACGCATCGCGGGTCAGCGCGTGGATGCGCCGGGTCAGCGGCGGGCCGGCGACCTTGCGCACCACCACGCTGCGCGCGTCGCCCGCCAGCGCGAAGCTCGAATCCAGCGCCATCGCCGGGACGAAACCCACGCCCAGGCCGTGGCCGACCATGTGCAGCAGCAGTTCGTAGTCGTCGGCGGTGTGGGCGATGCGCGGCGCGAATCCGGCGACGGCGCAGGCCCGCTCGGCCAGCAGGCTGTCGTCGCTTTGGCGCGAGCCGACGATCCAATCCTCTTGCGCAAGCGCTTGCAGCTTGAGCGGGCCCTCGTGCCCGGCCCAGCGTTGCGGCAGCGCCAGCATCACCGGTTCTTCCAACAGCAAGCGCGAAGTCAGGCCGGCGGGTTCGGCTCTGGGCACCAGGTTGTAAGCGAAGCTCAGCGCGAGTTGGCAACGTCCCTCGCGCACCGCGTCGATGGCGTCGTGCGATTCCAGTTCGCGCACCACGATGCGCAGACCCGGATGCCGGGTTTGCGCGCGCACCACCGCGGCCAGCAGGTGGCGTTTGCCGTAGCTGGAAAAGCAGGCGACATCGAGGGTGCCGACCGGGTGCGCGTCGGCGCCGCGCAGATCCTGCGCCGCGGCCTGCGCGGCTTGCAGGATGGTTTCGGCGTGCACCGCAAGGCGCTGGCCTTCCGCGGTCAGGCGTACCCGCCGGCCGATGCGTTCGAACAGGGCGACGCCGGCTTCGCGCTCCAGGGTCGCCAGTTGCTGCGACACCGCCGAGGAGGTCAGGTGACAGGCCTGGGCCACCGCGGTCATGGTCCCGCGGTGGGCGAGTTCGCGCAGCAGACGCAGGCGGGTCAGATCGAACATAAAGAAAATCTTACATCGAGCCTAAGATTTGTGAAGTAGACCTGCGCAAGGGCCGGGCCTAAGGTCGTCTCCGGATCGGTCCAGCCCGGGTTTTGAGCCGGCGACCGAGCCGTCTCGCGCGCCGCGCTACCTGCGGGCGCCTCCTACTTCGCGGACACACCGACATGCGCCGACTGACCTTGCTGGGCATTCCCAACGACGACAATTCCTCCTACCTCAAGGGCAGCGCCGAGGCGCCGGCGCTGATCCGCCGCGAACTGCACAGCGACGCTTACAGCATCTGGAGCGAAACCGGCGTCGACCTGGGCGTGCCGGGCCGGTTGGTCGATCGCGGCGACATCGATTTCGATGGCGACGGCGATCCCTGGGACGCGATCGAGCGTGAGGTCGGGCGGGCGTTGGCCTCCGGCGATCCGTTGATCTGCCTCGGCGGCGATCACGCCATCACCCATCCGATCGTGCGCGCGGTGCGCCGGCGCCATTCGCGCCTGACCATCGTCCACGTCGACGCCCACGCCGATATCTACCACGCCTACCAAGGCAACCAGCGCTCGCACGCCTCGCCGTTCGCGCGGATCATGGAAGAAGGTTTGGCCGATCGTTTGATCCAGGTCGGGCTGCGCACCATCAACGACGAACACCGCGCCCAGTTCGAGCGCTTCGGCGTGGAGGTGGTGACGGCCGCCGAATGGGGCGCGCAGTTGCGCTTGCGCATCGACACGCCGATCTATCTGTCGATCGACATGGACGGCATCGACCCCGCGCACGCGCCGGGCGTGTCGCACCGCGAGCCGGGCGGGCCGTCGCTGCGGCAAGTGATCGATCTGATCCAGAACCTGACCCAGCCGATCGTGGCGGCGGATATCGTCGAGTACAACCCGAGCCGCGACATCGCCGATCTGACCGCGGTGGCGGCGGCCAAGCTGGTCAAGGAAGTGGGCGGGAAGATGCTGGGCGGGGACAGGCTTGGTGCGGGCCGGCTTGGTACCGGCCGGCTGGGCGAGAAGTCGCTGGCGACCGCGCCGGATTGAACCCGGCGGCGTAGCGATCGAGAGCCGCCGATAAAACGGCTTGGCCTGCACTGGCAAGAGCAAGATCAAAATGGGTTCCGGCTTTCGCCGGAATGACGGTGGGTAAGTTGCGCGGTTTTGTCGGCGGCGCTTTGGCCTGCACTGGTAAGAGCAAGGTCAAAATGGGTTCCGGCTTTCGCCGGAACGACGGTGGGTAAGTTGCGCGGTTTTGTCGGCGGCGCTTTGGCCTGCACTGGCAAGAGCAAGGTCAAAATGGGTTCCGGCTTTCGCCGGAATGACGGTGGGTGAGTTGCGCGGTTTTGTCGGCAATGGCGGTGGGTAAGCTGCGCGGTTTCTGTCGGCGGCGCTAAGAGCGGTTTTGCGCCCGGCAGTAATCGCGCAGGTCGTCCGGCGACAAACCCGGGGCGAACAAGAAGCCCTGGCCGATGCTCACGCCCAGTTCGCGCAGAAACGCGCGCTGGCGTTCGCTTTCCACGCCCTCGGCGACCAGGCCCAGGCCGAGGCTGCGGGCGATGCCGGTGACCGCCTGGCAGACCGCGACGTCGGATTGGTTGTCGGGCACGCCCTGGACGAACAACTGGCTCAGCTTGAGGCCATGGATCGGCAGCCGGCGCAGGTAGTTCAGCGCGCTGTAGCCTTCGCCGAAATCGTCGATCGACAGGCTCACACCGAGCTCGCGCAAACGGGCGAAGGTGCGCACGGTGTCGGGCGCGTCCTCGATCAGCACCCGCTCGGTGAATTCCAGTTCCAGCGAGGTGCCGGTCAAGCCGTACTCCGACAGCGCGGCGGCGACGCTGTTGGCCAGATCGTCGCCGAGGAATTGCCGGTAGGAGACGTTGACCGCGACGCGTTCGATGGTCAGCCCGTCTTCGCGCCACTGGCGCAGTTGCCGGCAGGCCTCGTGCAACACCCAGCCGCCGATGCCGACGATGTCGCCGGTGGTTTCGGCGTGGTCGATGAAGCGGTCCGGGCGCATTTCGCCGAGCGAGCGGTTGCGCCAGCGGATCAGCGCTTCCACGCCGATCACCCGGCCGTCGTTGAGGTCCACCTGCGGCTGATAGACCAGATGGAACTCGTCGTTGTGCACCGCCCGGCGCAAATGGGTTTCCAGTTGCAGGCGGTGCAGTTGTTGCTCGGCCAGCTCCGGGGTGAAGGCCTGCCAGCTGTTGCGGCCGCGGCGTTTGCTGTCGTACATCGCCACGTCCGCGCTCTGGATCAGCTGCTGCGCAGTGCGCCCGTCCAGCGGCGCCTGGCTGATGCCGATGCTGGCGGTGATGCTGAATTCTTCGCCGTCGACCCGGAAGCTGTCGCCGAAGATGTCCAGGATCGCGTCGGCGACGCGTTCGCCGCGCGAGGGGTCGCCGTCGAGCGAACACACCACCAGGAACTCGTCGCCGCCGAAGCGGGCGATCTGGGCGTGGTCGCCGACCGCGTGACGGATGCGGCGCGCGGCCGAGGCCAGCAGGCGGTCGCCGGCGGCGTGGCCGAGCACGTCGTTGACCACCTTGAACCGGTCCAGGTCGATGTACAGCACCGCCAGCGGCGAATGCGGGTAGGTGTCCAGGCGCCGCTCCAGTTCGGCCTGGACCGCGTCGCGGTTGAGCAGGCCGGTGAGCGGATCGCTGCGCGCCTGGATGCGCAGGTGCTCTTCTTCGAGCTTGCGCACGGTGATGTCTTGCAAGGTGCCGGTGAGCACCTGGCGGACCGCGTCGCCGGCGCCGGCGTCGGCGATCGCGCGCACCCAGAAGCCGCTGCCGTCCGGGCGCAGGCCTTGCAGTTCCAGGTCGATGCCGCGGCCGCCGGCGAGGGTGCGTTCGAGCGCGTTGCGCAGGCGGTGGCGATCCAGCGGCTGCAGGCACTCGATCAGTTCCTCGATCCGCGCCGGCGCGGTGTCGCGGCCGAGAATGCGCGCGGCCTCCAGGGTCAGGTAGAGCCGGTCGCGGCCGGCGTCCCATTCCCAGCCGCCGATGTGGGCCAGCGCCTGGGCGCGGTCGAACAAGGCGCTGTCGCGCTTGAGTTCGGTGATGTTGGAGAACAGCGCGAACACTTGGTTGGGGCGGTTGCCGCCGGGCGGGAACTGCGGCACCGCGGTCACCGACAGCCAGATCAGCTCGCGGCGGTCGCGGTGGTACAGGCCCAGCACCGTGCTCTCGACGATGCGCCCGGTGCGCAGCGCGGTTTGCGAGGGGTAGTGTTCCGGCCGCAGTTCCTGGCCGTGTTGGTCGACCACCATCCAGTGGCCCGAGCGCAATTCGTCGGCGATGCTCTGGCCGTTGTGCAGCGACAGCAGGCGCATCGCCGCGCTGTTGGCGTAGATGATCCGCAGCGCCTGGTCTTGCACGATCACGCCGCGGTCGATCGACTCGACCAGCTCGCGGAAGCGCAGTTCGGTTTCGGCGCGGCTGCTCAGATCGCGGGCGACCGCGATGATCCGGCGCTTGCCTTCGAATTCGAACCCGGCCGAATGCACTTCCACCGGGAAGCGGGTGCCGTCGCCGCGTTTGTTGGTGACCTCGATGACGTAGGTGTCGCCGCGGTTGAGGATTTCCCAGACCGGCGCCAGATGATCGCGCGGCAATTCCGGATTGAGCACGTGGATCGGCTGGCCGACGATGTCCTCGCGCACGCGGCGGTGCGCGCGGGTGCCTTCGCGGTTGATCTCGACCACGGTGCCGTCTTCTTCCATCACCGTGACCAGATCGGGGATGGCGTCGAAGGCGGCGCGGTGCAGCGACGCGGATTCGCGCCGCAATGCGCTCAAGGCATCGCTCAGGGTGGCGCGCAACGC
>NZ_JBAMDI010000229.1:0-8284 GCF_036961695.1 Pseudomonas sp. CGJS7
CGCCGGCCGACAGCCGCGCCAGTTCGTCGGCCTGATGCTCGTGGATCAAGCGCCCGATCAAGCCATCCAGATCGCCGGCGATCACGTTGGGCAAGTCGTACAGGGTCAAACCTTCGACCCGATGATCGGTGATCCGCCCCTGCGGGAAGTTGTAGGTGCGGATGCGCTGGCTGCGGTCGCCGCTGCCGACTTGCAGGCGCCGGTCCTGGGCCTGCGCGGCCGCGGCCTTGGCCGCCGCGGCGTCGGCCAGCATCGCCTGCAGGCGCTTGAGCGCTTTGTCGCGGTTGGCGTGTTGGCTGCGTTCGGTCTGGTTCTCGACCACCACGCCGCTGGGGATGTGGGTGATGCGGATCGCCGATTCGGTCTTGTTGACGTGCTGGCCGCCGGCACCGGAGGAGCGGAAGGTGTCGATCTTCAAATCGGCCGGATTGATCTCGATCGGCTCGCCCTCCGGCTCGACCGCGATGATCGCCACCGTCGCCGCCGAGGTGTGGATGCGCCCCTGCGATTCGGTTTCCGGCACCCGCTGCACCCGGTGGGTGCCGGATTCAAACTTGAGCTGCGAGTACGCGCCGCGGCCTTCGACCCGGGCGATGATTTCCTTGTAGCCGCCGTGCTCGCCGGCGTTGGACGACTCGACTTCGACCTTCCAGCCGCGCCGCTCGGCATAGCGCGCATACATGCGGAACAGATCGCCGGCGAAAATCGCCGCTTCGTCGCCGCCGGTGCCGGCGCGCACTTCCAGATACAGGTCGCCGTCGTCGCGCGGGTCTTTCGGGATCAGGTGCGCGAGCAACTGCGCGTCCAGCTGTTCCAGGCGGATCTGCGCGGCGGCGATTTCCTCATCGGCCAACTCGCGCAGTTCCGGATCGTTGCGCATCGCCTCGGCCGTGGCCAGGTCGGCCTTGGCCCGGACTTCCTCGGCCAGCGCCACTGCCACCGGTTCGAGTTGGGCGAATTCGCGCGAGAGCTTGCGGAAACGCTGGTTGTCGCCGATCACGCCGGGATCGGCGAGCAAGCGTTCGAGTTCTTCGCGGCGTTCGGCCAGGGCTTCGAGTTTGCGGCGCAGGGTGGGGGTCATTCGGGAACCGGGATTCGGGAAGGGGATTCGGAAGGCGGAAAGCGAAAGCGACGCGAGGACGTCAGCTAACGTTCGCCAGTCGAATCCGCTTCGGCCGATCCCGACGCTCCGATGTCCGACCCCGGACTCACCGCCGGGAACAACTTGTCCGCCGCCCGCGCCAACTCCGGATTGCCGGTCAACGCGGCCTCGCGCAGGGCGATGGTCGGTGCGTGCAGCAAGCGGTTGGTCAGAGTGTGGGCGAGGAAGTTCAGCACTTCGGCCGGATCCTGGCCGGCGCCGAGTTGCGCGCGCGCCTTGGCCAGCACTTCTTCGCGCGCGGCGTCGCCGTGATCGCGCAGGCGCTTGATCGGCGCGGTGCGGGTGCTCGCAGCCAAGGTTTCGACGAAACGCGCGACCTGCAGGTCGACGATCGCCTCGGCCTCGGTCGCCGCCTCGCGGCGGCTGCGGCGGTTGTCTTCGATCGAGCGTTCCAGATCGTCCACGGTGTACAGGAACACGTCCTTCAGATCGGCCACGTCCGCGGCGATATCGCGCGGCACCGCCAGATCCAGCAGCAGCATCGGCCGATGCTTGCGCGTGGCCAGGGCCGCGGCCACCTGCGGCTTGCGCAGGATCGGTTCGCGGCTGGCGGTGGCCGACAACACGATGTCGGCTTCGCCCAGATGGCGGTCGAGTTCGCTCAGCGGCAGCGCCACGCCGCCGTGGCGGGTGGCCAGATCCTGGGCGTGGGCGAGGGTGCGGTTGGCGATCAGCAGGCGCTTGGCCCGCGCCTGGACCAGATGTCGCGCGGCCAGCTCGACGGTTTCGCCGGCGCCGACCAGCAACACGGTGGAATCTTCCAGGCGCGCGAACGATTCCTGCGCCAGGCGCACCGCGGCCGAGGCCACCGAGACCGGGTTGGCGCCGATGCGGGTGTCGGTGCGCGCGCGCTTGGCGGTCGAGAAGGCTTGCTGGAACAGCCGGTCGAGCTGGCTGCCCAAGGTGCCGGCGCCGCGCGCGGTGGCCCAGGCGTCTTTCACCTGGCCGAGAATCTGCGGCTCGCCGAGCACCAGCGAATCCAGGCCGGTGGCGACCCGGAACAGGTGGCGCACGGCGTCGGCGTCGCGGTGGCGATACAGGTAGGCGTGCAAATCGCCGGCGTCGTCGGGATGAGTGGCTAACCACTGCGCCAAGGCGCGACCGTCGTCGTCGGCGACCGCGTACAACTCGGTGCGGTTGCAGGTGGACAGCAACGCGACCTCGCGCACCGGCGCCAGCGCGCGCAGCGCGTCGAGCGCCGCCGGCACCGCGTCGCCGGAAAACGCCACCCGCTCACGCAGGCTCACCGGCGCGGTCTGATGGTTGATGCCGAGGACGAACAAGCTCATGGGCGCGGGCGGATCGATCCTGGGCGATAGGCGCGGCAGGGCGTCGTCGCGGCGAAGCGAAAAAGTTTCATCGGACGGCGGGCGGCGCGGGACATCGGTTCAGGTGCTTGCGATAAGCTGCGGGCTGCTGAAGGCCGCCATTCTACCGGCCCAACTGGTCCTCACGTGGTTCTCTACGATTCGATTTGCTCGATCGGTCCAATAGACAGAACTGAAGACAAGCGCCGGGCGGTGGCGCCGGCTCGGCTGGAGGTGCCTTTGAGACGATTGGGATGGGTGGTTTTGGGGCTGGCGCTGGCGGGTTGGGGCTCTTCTGCCTCGGCGGCTACGGCGTCGGCGGGCCAGCCGACGACGGCTGACTTGGCCGCCACCACCGCCGCGATCCGCGCCCAGGCCGGCAAAGACCCGACCGGCGCCTCGCTGGAATCGCTGCTGAGCGGCGAGTTCTCGCTGCAGGCGGGCAAATTGAACGACGCCGCCAGCGCCTATCTGAAGGCCGCGCGCGCGGCCAACGACGCGGTCCTGGCCGAACGCGCCACCACCATCGCCCTGGTCGCCAAGCAGGACACCGTCGCCGCCGACGCGCTGGCGCTGTGGCGTAAGCTCGGCGGCCGCGGCAGTACGCTGGACGCCGCCGAAGCCACCTTGTCGCTGCGTCGCGGCGACGACCGCGCCGCCTTGCGCCAGCTCAACCAACTGATGGCCGCCGACCCCGAAACCGGCTGGCGCCAGGCGCTGGGCGTGCTGACCGCCGGCGCCAAGGATCCCAAGCAAGCGGCGCGGCTGCTGGAAAAGATCGTCGACGGCGGCAAGATGCCGCAGCGCAATCTGATGGCCTGGGTCGCCTTCGGCGGCCTGTCGCAGCGGCTCGACCAGCCCAAGCTGACCGAACGCATCGTCGAAGAGGTGGTCCGCCGCTTCCCCGGCGAGCCGCGGGTGGCGTTGCTGCGGGTGAGTCAGCTGCGCGAAGACGGTAACACCGAGGAGGCCGCCAAGCTGCTGGCCACGCTGGTGCCGCTGGCCGATACCGACACCAATCTGCGCGCGCTGATCGCCGAGCAGTACGAAGGCCTAAACGATCACGCCAAGGTCGCCGCGGTGCTGGCGCGCGGCCCGCAGGACGAACAGACCTACACCTTGCGCGCCTCGTATCTGGCCCGCGCCGAAGACAAACCCACGCTCACCAAGCTGTACGACGAACTGCGCAGCGATGCCGCCAAGCCCGATCCGGCCCGGCGCCTGTTGCTGGGCCAGTTGGCCGAATTCCTGGAGCGTTTCGATGAGGCGCTGAGCTGGTATCAGGGCGTGCCCGGCGGTTCGCAGCGCTCGGTCGCGCGGCTGCGCGCGGCCAACACCCTGCACAAGCTCAAGCGTTCCGACGAAGCCTACGCCAGCCTGCGCGCGATCCAGTCCGACGCCTCGGCCGACGACGACAGCCGCCGCGACGCCTACATCCTGGAAGCCACGCTGCGCGCCGAAGACAAGAACGTCGCCGGCGAAAACGACGCGTTCGCGCGCGGCCTGGCCGCGTTCCCGGACGAGCCCGAGCTGCTCTACGCACGCGCATTGAGCTGGGAGCGCCGCGACGACATCGCCCGCGCCGAAGCCGATTTCCGCCGCATTCTGGTCGCCGAACCCGACAGCGTCGCCGCGCTCAACGCGCTGGGCTACACCTTGGCCGACCGCACCACGCGCTATCAGGAAGCCCTGGAACTGATCGAACGCGCGCGCGCCGCCGAGCCCGAGAACTCGGCGATCATCGACAGCTACGGCTGGGTGCTCTATCGCCTGGGCCGGACCAAGGAAGCCGAAACCGAACTGCGCCGCGCGCTGACCATGCAGAAAGACGCCGAAATCGCCTCGCATCTGGCCGAACTGCTGTGGGAAACCGGCCGCCGCGACGAAGCGCGCAAGTATTTCGAACAGGCGCGCAAGATCGACCCGGAAAACCGTTCGTTGGTCCGGGCGTTGAAGAAGTACGGCCTGTGAGCGCGCTGATCGGAGCGGCCGCGCGATACCGTCGCGCCGGCCAACTGCTCGCCGCGAGCGCATTGATCGCATTGCTCGGCGCCTGTGCGCCGGGCGGAGTGAAGCAACCGCCGCCCGGCAGCGTGGTGCCGGCCGCCGACGCCCCAAAGCGCGAAGCCGCGCGCGCCGCACGGGTGCGCGCCCAGGCCGATTGGTCGCTGAGCGGCCGCATCGCCGTATCCAACGCCGGCAAAGGCGGCAGCGGCCGGATCGAATGGAGCCAGCGCGGCGATCGTTACCAGGTCGCGCTGAGCGCGCCGGTCACCCGCCAGAGCTGGCGCTTGAGCGGCGGCGCCGACGGCGCGCGGCTGGAAGGCCTGGAAGGCGGCCCGCGCGAAGGCCCGGATGCCGGCCAACTGCTGCTGGAAACCACCGGCTGGGACATCCCGGTTGCGGCGCTGAGCGATTGGCTGCGCGGCCTGCCCGCCGCATCGATGGCGCCGGCCAAGACCGCCCCGGGCGCGGACGGCCGCCCGCTGTCGATCGAACAAGGCGGCTGGAACATCGCCTACCAATGGCCGGCCAGCGGCGACCTGCCGTCGCGGCTGGACGCGCGCCGCGGTCAGGCGCGGGTGCGGCTGATCGTGGATCAATGGCAGGGCGGGGCGGCTAAGGCTGCGCTGCTCCCCGGCTCGATGTCGCATCCGCTGCGGGTGCAGTTATCGGCATTGAATCTGGACGATCCGTCCGCCGACATGCGCGCCAATGCCGCGCGGGGCGATCTGCGCCCGGCCGGCTTGGGTACGGGCTGGAACGCGATCCGTGCGCCGAACTGGGGCGAGCCGCGTTGGGACAGTGCGCGCGCCGATGCGCGTTTCGAGCAATCCGACCTGCGCCAAGTGCGGATGCTCGACGGCACCGATACCGACTACATCGACCAGCCGGCGCTGTGGGAGCGCGCCGAAGCTTATGCCGGCGCCTACAATGCCGCCTTGCGCAATTATTTGCGGATGAGCGCGGACGGCTCTGCCGGCATCGCCATTTCCCGCTGATCCGCGGCTTCGGACTTCTTATGCACGCCCCGACCGACCCCACCTGGTCGTCCTGGCCCGCCCCGGCCAAGCTGAACCTGTTCCTGCGCATCACCGGCCGCCGCGCCGATGGCTATCACCTGCTGCAGACCGTGTTCCGTCTCCTGGATTGGGGAGACACCATCCGTTTGCGCCCGCGCGGCGACGGCCGGGTGGTGCGCCATGGCGCTTCGGTGGCCGGCGTGGCCGAGCACGACGATCTGACCGTGCGGGCAGCGCTTTTGCTGCAAAAAGAATCGAATTGCACCCAAGGCGCGGACATCGTCATCGAAAAGCGCATCCCGGCAGGCGGCGGCTTTGGCGGCGGCTCATCCGACGCAGCCACCGTTCTGGTTGCTTTAAATGCCTTGTGGGGCGTGGATTTCGAGGTCGACCGGTTGGCTGGGCTGGGCCTGCGCCTGGGCGCCGATGTGCCGGTTTTCGTCCGCGGCGACAATGCCTGGGCCGAGGGAATCGGCGAAGTCTTGCACCCGATCGAGCTGCCGGCGGCCTGGTACGTGCTTGCCGATCCCGGCGTCCACGCGCCGACCGCGGCCTTATTCCAATCTTCCGAATTGACGCGGGATGCCGCGCCCGCGACAATGGCGGACTTCGTTACGGGTAAGCCGCTCGGGAATGCGTTCGAGCCGGTGCTGCGACAGCGCGAAGCCGCCGTTGAGGCTGCTTTCGCCGCATTGTCGCGAATCGGTTCGCCACGCCTGACCGGATCGGGCAGCGGGTGTTTCGTCGAATTCGCCACGCGCGAATCCGCCGAGGCGGCGCTGCTGGAGTTGCCACCGGGTCTTCGGGCCTGGACGGCCGGCGGAGTGCGGCGTTCTTCGCTGCGCGACGCGCTCGAAGCGCAAGTGAACAGCTGAACCGATTTTCCGCAGGGGCGTCGCCAAGAGGCCCAAGGCACCAGGTTTTGATCCTGGCATCCGTAGGTTCGAATCCTACCGCCCCTGCCATTTTGCCGACGGATTGGAGATTTGGGATTCGCGATTCGCAAGCCGCAGCGCTTGCGCAGTCGCGAATCCCAAATCCCGAATCCCGGCAAAAAACCGCCCGGTCAGAGCGAAGCGGAGTCAAGACAAGTGCAAAACGATCGCAACCTGCTGGTTTTCAGCGGCAACGCCAACCGTCCGCTCGCCGAGGCGGTGTGCAAGGAACTCGGCATCCGGCTCGGTAAGGCCCTGGTCGGGCGCTTCTCCGACGGCGAGGTCCAGGTCGAGATCGAAGAGAACGTGCGTCGTCAGGAGGTGTTCGTCATTCAGCCGACGAACGCGCCGACGGCCGAGAATTTCATGGAGTTGCTGGTCCTGATCGACGCGCTCAAGCGCGCATCGGTGGCCAACGTGACCGCGGTGGTGCCGTACTTCGGCTACGCCCGCCAGGATCGCCGCCCGCGTTCTTCGCGCGTGCCGATCACCGCCAAGGTCGCGGCCAAGATGTTCGGCGCGGTCGGCGCCGACCGGGTGCTCACGGTCGATCTGCACGCGGATCAGATCCAGGGCTTTTTCGACATCCCGGTCGACAACGTCTACGCCTCGCCGCTGCTGCTCGCCGACATCTGGCGCGCGCACGGCACCGACAACATGGTCGTCGTGTCTCCGGACGTCGGCGGCGTGGTCCGCGCTCGCGCGATCGCCAAGCGTCTGGACGACGCGGACCTGGCGATCATCGACAAGCGCCGTCCGCGCGCCAACGTCGCCACGGTGATGAACATCATCGGCGACGTGTCGGGCAAGACCTGCGTGCTGGTCGACGACATCGTCGACACCGCCGGCACCCTCTGCGCGGCCGCGGCCGCGCTGAAGGCGCAGGGCGCGCTGAAAGTCGTCGCCTACTGCACCCACCCGGTGCTGTCGGGCGCGGCGATCGACAACGTAATGAAGTCGCAGCTGGACGAGCTGGTGGTGACCGACACCATCCCGCTGACCGCCGCGGCCCGCGCCACCGGCCGCATCCGCCAGCTCAGCGTCGCCGAGCTGCTGGCCGAAACGATCCGCCGCATCGCCTTCGGCGAGTCGGTGAGCTCGCTGTACGTGGATTGACAACCGAATTTGCGGCAACCGGCTCCGGCCGGTTTTCGCGCACCGCTCACCTGGTCGCGGGTGAGCGTTCTTCCCGCCGCGAGGCGGGGTCACAACGCAAGACCTAACGAGTACATCAACATGTCCGATCACACCATCAAGGCCACTGGCCGCAACGTCGAGGGGAAGGGTGCGAGCCGCCGCCTGCGTCGTGCCGCCAGCATCCCGGCCATCATCTACGGCGGCAGCGCCGCGCCGCAGCCGGTCCAGCTCGACCACGAGAAGATCTGGCTCGCCAGCCAGCACGAGTGGTTCTACTCCTCGATCCTGAACCTCGAACTCGACGGCAAGGTGCAGCAGGTTCTGCTGCGCGACATGCAGCGCCATCCGTTCAAGCAGATCATCATGCACCTGGACTTCCAGCGCGTTGACGCCAACCAGGCGCTGCGCGTGGCCGTGCCGCTGCACTTCCTCAACGAAGACAAGTCGCCGGCCGGCAAGGCCGCCGACGTCGTGGTCACCCACGAGCTCAACGAAGTCGAAGTCAGCTGCTTGCCGAAGGATCTGCCGGAGTTCATCGAGATCGACCTCTCGAACCTGAAGGTCGGCGACATCGTCCACCTGTCGGAGCTGAAGCTGCCGAAGGGCGTCGAGATTCCCGAGCTGAAGCTGGGCAAGGAACACGACGTCGCCATCGTCATCGCCAAGCACGGCAAGGAAGAGGCCGAGCCGGCAAGCGATGCGCCGGCTGCCGACGTGCCG
>NZ_JBAMDI010000023.1:0-102683 GCF_036961695.1 Pseudomonas sp. CGJS7
CCGCGAACTGTCCAGATCGCTTCGAAATCGCCACCCCAAAACGAACAACGGCGCCTGCACGGCGCCGTTGTTCGTTTCAGACCGAGCCAATGCGCTCACTTCACCCCGTGCATCCACCGCTTCAACCACGGCGACAGCAACAAGAACACCACGCCCGAGCCGATCCCGAGCCAAGTCAGCATCGAGAACAATTCGCCGTACTTGAGCGAAGCGGCGGCCATGTCGATCGCGCCGCCTTCGGGGATTTCGACCGAGGCGATCTTGGCCAACTGCGCCGCCAACACTTCCGAGAACGCGGTCGACAGCCAGAACGCGCCCATCATCAGCCCGACCACGCGCGCCACCGACAACTGCGTCACCGCCGACATGCCCAGCGGCGACAGGCACATCTCGCCGACTTCGAGCACGAAGTAAGCCAGCACCAGATACCACACGCTGGCCATCTCGCCGCCGCCGGACACCTTGGCCGCCGCGACCAGCGGCAGGAACGAAAGCCCGGCCAGAATCAGGCCCCAGGACATCGTCACCGGCTTGCTCGGGTTGCGCCCGCGCCGCGCCAGCCACGGCCACAGCCACGAGAACAGCGGCGCCAGCACCACCAGGAAGAACGGCCCCAGGTAGGTCAGCGAACCGGCGGTCTGCGGCACCAGCACCACGTCGTGGGCGGTGGCCGCGGCCAGGCCCAGTACCAGCAGCGCGACCAGGCCATTGGCCAGACCGGCGCGGCCGCGATCGCTGGCCATCAGCGCGGCGACCATCAGCAGCGGGCTGGCGGCCATCGAGAACAGCGACCACGGCAGCGGCGGCTTGTAGTCGGCGCCGACGGCCACGCCGAACATGTCCTTGGTCATCAGCCGGTCGTTGAAGGTCACCCACGAGCCGTAGGTCTGCTCGTACAGGGTGAAGAAGATCAGCACCGCCAGGATCAGCACCACCAGCGCCAGCATCTGCTCGCGCTGCTGTTTGCTGCACTGGCGGGCGATGAAGCCGAAGAACCAGATCAGGAACACCAGCAGCGTCGCCAGCATGATCCCGAGCGCGGCGGTGAAGCTGATATCGCCCAGTTGCAGGGTGACCTTGGAGGCGAACTGGATCGTGCCCCACAGCACCAGCACGCCGCCGGCGCTGCCCAGGTAAATCCAGGCCTCGCGCGAGAGGCCGTTGACCTTCTCGCGCAGGCTGGCCGGATCGGCGGGTTCGGCGTGGCCGCGCAGGTAGCGCTGGCCCCACAGGAACGTCGCCAGGCCGGCGACCATGCCGATGCCGGCGGCGCCGAAGCCGTACTTCCAGCCGTAGGTCTCGCCGAGGAAGGCGCAGATCAGCGAGGAGAACAGCGCGCCGACGTTGATGCCGGCATAGAACAGGGTGAAGCCCGAGTCGCGGCGCGGATCGTCTATCGCGTAGAGCTTGCCGACGATGGTGGAGATGTTGGGCTTGAGGAAACCGACGCCGGCGATGATCAGCGCCAACGACAGGTAGAACACCTGCATGGCGACTTCGTCGCGCACCACCTTGCCGTTGACCATCTGCGCGGCGTGGCCCTCGTAGGCCATGCCCAGATGGCCCAGCACCAGCAGCACCGCGCCCAGCACCACCGCCTTGCGCATGCCCAGATAGCGGTCGGCGATCAGGCCGCCGATCACCGGCACCGCGTAGACCAGGCCGCCGTACGCGCCGATCAGGTCGTAGCCGGCGTCGTCGCCGAACAGGTGGTACTTGAGCAGGTACAACAGCAGCAGCGCCTTCATCCCGTAGAAGGAGAAGCGCTCCCACATTTCGGTGAAGAAGCAGACGTACAGGCCCTTGGGGTGGCCGAGGAAGTCGTCCTCGGGCGGCGCGGCGGCCGGGAGCGGTGCGGTGCTGACTGCGGGCACGTGCGGATTCTCTTCGGTCCCTGGGATGGGCCGGGAGGCGGGAGTATAGGGCGCGGGGGTGGGGGCGGCCCTCATCCGGCCTGTCGGCCACCTTCTCAGCCTTGCACACCCTGCGGGCGCCGCAAGCGGGAGAAGGGCTCGCGCTTGGGCTCCCTCTCCCGCTTGCGGGAGAGGGCTGGGGTGAGGGCAGGCCAACTGCGTTTTCCCCTAATCCCTTGGAAATTCAGCCCCCGTCAGCCTCCTCGGCTGATTTGCCCAATCCCGCTTTTTGCCGCACTGCACTTTTACATGTGGGCGCGACGGATGCGATCATCGGCGGATTGCCTCGCCGCCAGCCCCGTCCGGCCGCGACCCGCATACGCCGCCGCACGCCCGATCAACCGCGATGGAGACGCCGATGGCCTCAGCCGCCAAGCAGCCCCAATTGACCTTCCGCGCCGTCCTGCTCTCCGTCGTTCTGGCGGTGATCCTGGCCGCCGCCAACGCTTACCTGGGCCTGTTCGCCGGCCTGACCATCGCCACCGCGATCCCGGCCGCGGTGATCTCCATGGCCGTGCTGCGCCTGCTCGGCGGCGGCACCATCCTGGAGAACAACATCGTCCAGACCGGCGCCTCGGCCGGCTCCTCGATCGCCGCCGGCGTGATCTTCACCATCCCCGCGCTGGTGATCCTGGGCTACTGGCAAGACTTCCGTTACTCGTGGGTGCTGGCCATCGCCGGCCTCGGCGGCCTGCTCGGCGTGCTGTTCTCGGTGCCGCTGCGCCGTTCGATGATCGTCGAAGACCCGCTGCCGTTCCCCGAAGGCAAGGCCGCGGCCGAAGTGCTCAAGGCCGGCGAGAACCCGGGCCCGGGCATGAAGATCCTCGGCCTGGCCGCGGGTATCGGCGCGGTGCTCAAGGTCGCCGCCGAAAGCGGCATGAAGCTGATCCCCGACAACGCGGTGATCTCCGGCTTCATGGGCAAGTACCTGGGCTACATGGGCACCAACCTGTCGCCGGCGCTGATCGGCGTGGGCTACATCGTCGGCCTCAACGTCGGCATCGTGGTGGTGTCCGGTTCGATCCTGTCGTGGCAGTTCGCGATTCCGATCTACCACATGTTCTTCCTCGACTCCGATCCGGGACTGGCGGCGAAGATCGCCGGCGCCGGCGCGGCCGACATCGGCGGCGCGATCTGGTCGGCCAAGGTGCGTTACCTCGGCGTCGGCACGATGTTGATCGGCGGCGTGTGGACGCTGTTCTCGCTGCGCAAGTCGCTGCTGTCGGGCGTCAAGAGCGGCCTGGCCGCGGCGCGCAAGAGCGCGTCGGTCGGCGAAGTCGCCGAGACCGACCGCGACCTGCCGATGAAGTGGATGCTGGTCGCGTTGGTCGGCTTCGTGCTGCCGTTGCTGCTGCTGTACCAGGCCATCGTCGGCAACTGGTTCGTCAGCGTGCCGATGACCATCATCATGATCGTCGCCGGCTTCCTGTTCGTGTCGGTGTCGGCGTACCTGGCCGGCCTGATCGGTTCGTCCAACAACCCGGTCTCGGGCATCACCATCTCCACCATCCTGTTCGCCTCGGCGGTGCTGGTGCTGATGCTGGGCCGCGACTCGCCCATCGGCGCGGTCGCCGCGATCATGATCGGCGCGGTGGTGTGCTGCGCGGCGGCGGTCGGCGGCGACAACCTGCAAGACCTCAAGGCCGGTTACATCGTCGGCGCCACGCCGTGGAAGCAGCAGCTGATGCTGGGCATCGGCGCGTTCTCCTGCGCGCTGATCATGGCGCCGGTGCTGAACCTGCTCGCCGCCGCTTACGGCATCGGCGCGCCGACGCCGGAGCATCCCAACTCGCTGGCCGCTCCGCAGGCCACCTTGATGGCCTCGGTGGCCAAGGGGTTGTTCGGCGGCGAACTGCCGTGGACGATGATCGGCATCGGCGCCGGCATCGGCGCGGTCATCATCGCCTTCGACGAATGGCTGAAGTCGCGCAAGGCCAAGTTCCGGGTGCCGGTGCTGGCCGCGGCGATCGGCATCTACCTGCCGCTGGAACTGATGGTGCCGATCTTCCTCGGCGGTCTGCTCTCGCACATCGTCGGCCGCCGTCGCGGCTTGACCGCGAACAGCAGCGAAGAGGAAAGCGACCGCGTGCACCGTCCGGGCACCTTGTTCGCCGCCGGCCTGATCACCGGCGAGGCGCTGATGGGTATCGCCATCGCCTTCCCGATCGTGATCACCAGCAATCGCAACGTGCTGGCGCTGCCGGAGAACTTCCACTTCGGCCCGCTGGTCGGTCTGGCGGTGTTGGCGGTGGTGGTGGCGGTGTTCTACCGCAGCACCAAGGGCGCTTCGACGCCGCAAGCTTAAGTTTTCGGCGACGGCCCGGCAGCGATGCCGGGCCGTTCGCTTTGGCCGTATCGGTCTTTCGCATTGGCGCGTCCGCGCGCAGTGCTTCAACGCGCCGGGCTCAACGCAACATCTAACGCACGAGGTTCGACCATGACACCCCGCCACAAACTCCTGCCGGTGGCCCTGATTCTGGCCTGCGCGTCCGCGCCGGCGTTCTCGCTTTCGCCGCCCGCGCCGCAGGGATTGCAGATCCGCGATCTGGCCAGCATGGACCGCTTCTCCTCGCCGACGCTGTCGCCGGACGGGCGCAAGCTGGTGTTCGCCAAGCGCGCGGTCGATTTCGCCGCCAACAAGTCGTCGACCTCGTTGTGGATCGAGGATCTGTTCGCCCGCGACGCAGCGCCGCCGCAGCGTTTCACCCCGGAAGGCTGGAACGTCAATTCGCCGGCGTTTTCGCCCGACGGCAAGACCGTGTACTTCCTCAGCAGCAAGGGCGGCAGCTCGCAGCTGTATGCGCTGCCGCTGAGCGGCGGCACCCCCAAGCAGATCACCGCGTTCGACGGCGACGTCGGCGGCTTCCAGATTTCGCCCAACGGCAAGCGCATCGCGTTCAACGCCGAGGCGTATGCCGAGTGCGCGGCGGACCTGGCTTGCAGCAAGAAGAAGCTCGATGCGGCCGAGAAGAACAAGGCCACCGGCAAGGTGTTCGACCGCATGTTCGTGCGCCACTGGGACGCGTGGAACGACGGCCGCTTGAACCGTTTGTTCGTGACCGAACTGCCGGCCGCGGGCAAGACCGCATCCACCGCCAAGCTGGTCAGCGGTGAGGTGATCGGCGACGTGCCCTCGCGTCCGTTCGGCGACAGCAGCGAATACACCTGGTCGCCCGACGGCCAGTCGCTGGTGTTCAGCGCGCGCAAGGCCGACGCCCAGGAACCGTGGTCGACCAACTTCGACCTGTATCTGGTCGGCGCCGACGGCGGCGCGGCCAAGAACCTGACCGCCGCCAATCCCGCCTGGGACACCGGCGCGGTGTTCGGCGCGGACGGCAAGACCCTGTACTACCGGGCGATGAAGCGTCCGGGCTTCGAGGCCGACCGCTTCGGCCTGATGGAGCTCGACCTGGCCAGCGGCAAGGCGCGCGAAATCGCTCCGGCCTGGGACCGTTCGGCGTCCAACATCGTGTTGTCGGCCGACGGCAAGACCATCTACACCACCACCGAAGACCTCGGCCAGCAGCCGTTGTTCGGCGTCGACATCGCCAGCGGCAAGGCCACCCGCCTGATCGCCGACGGCACCATCAATTCGCCGACGCTCGCCGGCAAGACCTTCGCCTTCACCCGCAACACGCTCAAGAGCGGCGACCAGATCTTCGTCGGCGGCCTGGACGGCGCGCCCGAGCGCGCGATCACCCCGAGCGCGGGCGAGCTGCTGCCCAACGTGCGTTTCGGCGACTTCGAACAGTTCGACTTCAAGGGCTGGAACGGCGACACCGTGCACGGCTATGTGGTCAAGCCGTGGAACTATCAGGAAGGCAAGACCTATCCGGTCGCGTTCCTGATCCACGGCGGCCCGCAGGGCAGCTTCGGCAACGGCTGGAGCTATCGCTGGAACCCGCAGACCTATGCCGGTCAGGGCTACGCGGTGGTGATGATCGACTTCCACGGCTCCACCGGTTACGGCCAGGCCTTCACCGACGCGATCAGCCAGCACTGGGGCGACCGCCCGCTGGAAGATTTGCAGAAGGGTTGGGCCGCGGCGCAGAAGAAGTATTCCTTCCTCAACGGCGACAAGGCCTGCGCGCTGGGCGCGTCGTACGGCGGCTTCATGGTCAACTGGATCGCCGGCAACTGGCAGCAGCCGTGGAAGTGCCTGGTCAGCCACGACGGCGTGTTCGACCAGCGGATGATGGGTTACGCCACCGAAGAACTGTGGTTCACCGAGTGGGAGCAGGGCGGCACGCCGTACGACAAGCCGGCCAACTACGAGAAGTTCAACCCGGTCAATCACGTCAAGGATTGGAAGGTGCCGATGCTGGTGATTCATGGCCAGCAGGACTTCCGCATTCCGGTCGAGCAGGGGTTGGGCGTGTTTACGGCGTTGCAGCGTCAGGGCATCGAGTCGAAGTTCCTGTACTTCCCCGATGAGAACCATTGGGTGCTCAAGCCGCAGAACAGCGTGCTGTGGCACGACACGGTCAATGGGTGGTTGAAGCAGCATATCGGCCAGTAAGCGGGCTGTTGCGATCGAAGCGGGCGCGGTCGAAGACCGCGCCCGTTTTGTTTCCCCCTCAGAAAACGCCCCATGCCGTTCCCCTCTTTGAAAAAGGGGGCTAGGGGGGATTTGCTTTTGCAGCACCCCGAGCAAATCCCCCGCGCGCCGATTGCAGCCTCGGCTTCGCACAACGCAACGCGCAGCCCCCTTTTTCAAAGGGGGCGTCTTTCTCCGCGCGCGATTGAATAGCCATGCCCGTGCTGTTCCCCCCTTTGAAAAAGGGGGGCTAGGGGGGATTTGCTTTTGCAGCACCCCGAGCAAATC
This sequence comes from Pseudomonas sp. CGJS7, assembly GCF_036961695.1. Lineage (NCBI taxonomy): Bacteria > Pseudomonadati > Pseudomonadota > Gammaproteobacteria > Pseudomonadales > Pseudomonadaceae > Pseudomonas > Pseudomonas sp. CGJS7. The sequence continues at coordinate 6,739 of NZ_JBAMDI010000023.1, forward strand.
CCCCACGCGCCGACTGCAACCTCGGCTTCGAACCACGCAACGCGCAGCCCCCTTTTTCAAAGGGGGCGTATTTTTCTGCGCGCGATGGAATAGCCATGCCCGTGCTGTTCCCCCCTTTGAAAAAGGGGGGCTAGGGGGGATTTGCTTCTGCAGCACCCCAAGCAAATCCCCCACGCGCCGACTGCAACCTCGGCTTCGAACCACGCAACGCGCAGCCCCCTTTTTCAAAGGGGGCGTCTTTCTCCGCGCGCGCTGAAAGGCAGCCGCGCCGCGCGCGACCTCGCGACAGGCAGACGACGGCTTCGCACCTGAACCCGCGCCCCCACACCGCCGGCCCTTGCCCACGCGCGCCGATCACAGTAAAAGCGAGAACGCCTTCGCCCAGTGGAACCCCGCATGCCCGACACCGCCCGCACGGCGCTCATCAGCAACGACATCGTCGTCCTCGGCCTGATCGCCGCCACCCTCGGTCTGGTGTTCTGGACCTCGTCGAAGCAGACCGGGTTCTGGAAGAAGTTCTACACCTTCGTGCCGGCGCTGCTGCTGTGCTATTTTCTGCCCGGCATCTACAACACCGTCGGCCTGGTCGACGGGCAGAACACCAAGCTCTACAACCCCGTCGCCAGCCGCGTGCTGCTGCCGGCGGCGCTGGTGCTGCTGACCTTGACCATCGACCTCAAGGGCGTGCTCAAGCTCGGCCCGAAACTGTTGCTGATGTACGCGGTCTCCTCGCTCAGCGTGATGCTCGGCGCCATCGTCGCGTTCGTGGCGATGCGCGCGTTCCATCCGGAAACCGTGGCCGGCGACACCTGGGGCGGCATGGCTGCGCTGGCCGGCAGCTGGATCGGCGGCGGCGCCAACATGCTGGCGATGAAGGAGATCTTCCAGGTCGATGCGACCACCTTCGGCCAGTTCGCGGTGGTCGATGTCGGCGTCGGTTACGTGTGGATGGCGGCGTTGATCTTCCTCGCCAGCCGCGCCAAGCAGATCGACGAACGCAGCGGCGCCGACACCCGCGGGATCGAGGAGCTCAAGCAACGGATCGAAAAATTCCAGGCCCAGCACCAGCGCGTGGCCAGCCTCAGCGATCTGGCGATGATCGTCGGCATCGCTTTCGGCGTGGTCGGACTGGCCCACGCGATCGCCGGTCCGGTGTCGGCGTGGTTCGCCGCCAACGTGTCGTGGGCGCGCACGGTGAGCCTGCACGAGCCGTTCTTCTGGGTGGTGGCGGTATCGACTTTCGCCGGACTGGCGCTGAGCTTCACCCGCGCGCGCGAGCTGGAAGGCGCGGGCGCGTCGAAGATCGGCAGCCTGCTGCTGTATTTCCTGATCGCCTGCATCGGCCTGCAGATGGACATCCTGGCCTTGCTCGACAAGCCGTGGCTGTTCGCGCTGGGGCTGATCTGGATCATCGTGCACATCCTGATCCTGTGGGGCGTCGGCCGCTTGCTGCGGGTGCCGTTCTTCTATTTCGCGATCGGCTCGCAAAGCAACATCGGCGGGCCGGCTTCGGCGCCGGTGGTGGCGTCGGCGTTCCATCCGTCGCTGGCGCCGGTGGGGGCGTTGCTCGGTACCTTGGGCTACGCCACCGGAACGGGCCTGGCGTACGTCGTCGGCATCACCTTGCGTTCTCTTGCAGGCGCATCGCCGGCCTGAAGCCCGACTGTAGGAGCGGCGCAGTGTTGCGGTCCGTCTTCGCCCGAACCAGATAAGAAAAGGGCCGCCTTCGGGCGGCCCTTTTGGTTTGCGGCGAGCGGTTACGCCGGTGTCAACAACACCCGATCCGCCCGCCGCCATACCGCGCCTGCTGGCGCTGGCGGAAGAACGTCGCGTAATCCGGAATCGGCCGCTCCGGATGCTTCTCCATCAGATGCCGGACGTAGTTGTCGTAGTCCGGCACCCCGCAACACAGCCGCGCGGTCTGCACCAGGCGGCGCCAGGTGCGTTTGTAGAGCTGATACTGGCTGGCGGGTACGAGTTCGGTGCCCATGTCACAGGTCCGCCATTTGGCTGGGGGTCAACGCCACGTACGGCGATTCGCGGTCGCTGCGTTGCGGATTCGCGCGCGCCTTCATCACCGCGCCGATCGAATAGATCAGCACGCTGAACACCACGAACAGGAACAACGCCGTCAGCCCGGTGTTGACGTAGCTGTTGACCATGATCTGCTGCATCTGATCGATGCTCTTGGCCGGCGCCACCACCTCGCCCTTGGCGATGGCCGCGCTGTACTTGTGCGCCTGCGCCAGGAAGCCCACCGCCGGGTTGCTGTCGAAGATCTTGATGAAACCGGCGGTGCTGGTGCAGATCAGCAGCCACGCCGCCGGGACGATGGTGACCCACGCATAGCGGTCGCGCTTCATCTTGAACAACGCCACCGTGCACAGCATCAGCGCGATGCCGGCGAGCATCTGGTTGGCGATGCCGAACAACGGCCACAAGGTGTTGATGCCGCCCAACGGATCGATCACGCCCTGGTACAGGAAGTAACCCCACAGCGCGACGCAACCGGCGGTGGCGATCAGGTTCGGTCCCCAGGCTTCGGTGCGGCGCAGCGACGGCACGAAGCTGCCGAGCAAGTCCTGCAGCATGAAACGGCCGGCGCGGGTGCCCGCATCGACCGCGGTCAGGATGAACAAGGCCTCGAACAGAATCGCGAAGTGATACCAGAACGCCATCGTGTTCTCGCCCGGCAACACGTTGTGCAGGATCTGGGCGATGCCCACCGCGAGCGTCGGCGCGCCGCCGGCGCGGGCCAGGATGGTGTGTTCGCCGATGTCCTTGGCGGTGGTCTCCAACACCTCCGGTGTGACCGCGAAGCCCCAACTGGAAATCGTCTGCGCCACCGCGTGCACGTCTGTGCCGACCAGCGCGGCCGGGCTGTTCATGGCGAAGTACACGCCCGGATCGATCACCGAGGCCGCCACCAGCGCCATGATCGCGACGAAGGATTCCATCAACATGCCGCCGTAGCCGATGTAGCGCATGTGCGATTCATTGGCCAGCAGCTTGGGCGTGGTGCCCGAGGAAATCAGCGCGTGGAAGCCCGAGACCGCGCCGCAGGCGATGGTGATGAACAAGAACGGGAACAGCCCGCCCTTCCACACCGGGCCGGTGCCGTCGGTGAATTGGGTCAGCGCCGGCATGCGCAGATCGGGCATGACGATGACGATGCCGATCGCCAGCGCGATGATGGTGCCGATCTTCAGGAAAGTGGACAGGTAATCGCGCGGCGCCAGCACCAGCCACACCGGCAGTACCGCGGCGACGAAGCCGTAGCCGATCAGCATCCAGGTGATCTGGGTGCCGGTGAAGGTGAAGCGCGGGCCCCACACCGGGTCGGCCGCGATCACGCCGCCGTACCAGATCGCCGCCAGCAGCAGGATCAGGCCGACCACCGAAATCTCGCCGATCTTGCCCGGGCGGATGTAGCGCATGTACACGCCCATCAGCACCGCGATCGGCAGGGTCGCCATCACCGTGAACATGCCCCAGGGGCTTTCCGCCAGCGCCTTGACCACGATCATCGCCAGCACCGCCAGGATGATGATCATGATCAGGAACGCGCCGAACAACGCGATGGTGCCGGGCACGCGGCCCATTTCCTCGCGCACCAGATCGCCGAGCGAACGGCCGTTGCGGCGGCTGGAGACGAACAGGACCATGAAATCCTGGACCGCCCCGGCCAGCACCACGCCGACGATCAGCCACAGCAGACCGGGCAGATAGCCCATCTGCGCGGCCAGCACCGGGCCGACCAGCGGACCGGCGCCGGCGATCGCGGCGAAGTGGTGGCCGAACAGCACGTGTTTATTGGTCGGCACATAGTCCAGACCGTCGTTGTTGATGACCGCGGGCGTGGCCCGGGTCGGATCGAGCTGCATCACCTTGTTGGCGATGAACAGGGAGTAGTAGCGGTACGCGACCAGATAGATCGACACCGCCGCGACCACGATCCACAACGCGTTGATGTGCTCGCCGCGCCGCAGCGCGATCGTGCCGAGGCAGAACGCCCCGAGTACTGCGAGGGCCGCCCAGCCCAGTTTGCCCAGACCACCTTTCATGACGACCCTCCCGGTTTTGACCACCGGAAGCGTCGCCCCTGCGGCCGGGCGGGTCAATGCGCAGCGCGGCAAACCGGCGGAAAACGGGTTGATACTTTGGTCTTAGGGGGCCGCCGCCGCGGGCCGTGGGCGATACGACCTCGGGAGCACGGGGGCGTGGTGACTGACCGTCGAACCGCGCATGCCTCGCCGCTGCGGTTTCGCGGTCGCAGCTCGCGCAGCTCCTACAGTCGGATACGCAACCACGATCCCGGCCGCAGCCGCTGTAGGAGCTGCGCAAGCTGCGACCGCGAAATCCGGCGTGCGGCGTAAACGCGAGGTCGCGAGCGCAACTCCTGCAACAGGCCGATCGCTAAAGCCACTTAGCCCGCTTGAACCCGATGTACAACACCACGCACGCGGTAATCACCACGCCGATCAACACCGCATAACTCCATTGCCCCGGCAACTCCGGCATGTGCACGAAGTTCATCCCGTACCAACTGGCGATCAAGGTCGGCGCGGCCAGCAGCGCCGCCCACGCGCCCAGGCGCTTGACCGTTTCGCCCTGACGCACGGTCACCAGCGACAGGTTCACGCTGGCCGCGGTGGTCAGCATTTCGCGCAAGGTGTCGGTGGTTTCGTTGATGCGCACGGCGTGATCGAGCACGTCGCGGAAATACAGTTGGATCTCTTCGTCGATCAGGCCGCCGCGCGAGCGCGCGAGTTGGCCGAGGATGTCCTGCAACGGCGACACCGCCATGCGCAGCCGGGTCAGCTCGCGCTTGAGGTCGTACAGCTCGCGCACCGTCTCGGTGTGGAAGTCTTCGGCGAAGATGTCCTTTTCCAGTTCGTTGAGCTCCTGGGTGAAGCCCTCGACGATCGGCATGAAGTTGTCGACCACGCTGTCGAGCACCGCGTACAGACCTGCACCCGGGCCGTGTTCGAGCAGATCCTTCTCGCGCTCCATGCGCGCGCGCGCGGCCTTGTAGCTGATCGAGGCGCCGTGACGCACGGTCACCAGATAACGCGGCCCGACGAACATATGGGTTTCGCCGAAGCGGATCCGGTTGTCGATCTTCTGCGCGGTGTGGATGGCGATGAACAGCGAGTTGCCGTAAGCCTCGATCTTCGGCCGCTGGTGCGCGTTGTGCGCGTCCTCGACCGCCAGATCGTGCAGGCAGAACTCTTCCTGCAGTTTGTCCAGGATGCCCTCGTCGGGCTCGTACAGGCCGACCCAGACGAAACTGCCGTCCTCGACCGCGAGCACGTCGCTGATCTGGTCCAGGGTGATGTCGCGGCGGGTGCCGTCGCGGCCGTAGGCCGCGCAATTGATGACGCATTGGGGTAGGGAAGGATCGTTCATGGCCGAATCCTGCCCCCGCGCGCGCGCAGGGGCAAGCGCTCAGGCCAGGCGCAGTCGGGCGGCTTTGCGGAAGCCGAACCACAGACCCACGTGGACCGGCAGCCACAGCGCGATCCAATGCGCGTTGCGCTGCGGATACACCGGCAGCCAATACAGGAACAACGCCGCCAGCGCGCCCAACGCCACCAGCCCGGTCAGCCACACGAACACCGGCCCGGTCTCGCGCCCGCGCAACGCGCGCCAGCCGCCGAACCACAGCAGCAGGCACAGCGGGTTGAACAGCAGCAGATTGCGGTTGGCCCAGCCGTAGCTGTGGCCGGTGCCGAACCACACATAGGCCAACAGCACGCCGATCACGCCGAGCAGGCCCCACAGCGGCAACGCCGCGATCGCCAGCACGCGCGGGCTGCGGTCGCCGATCCAGGCCAGCGCCGCGGCCAACGCCAGTCCGGCCAGCGCCCACGGCCACCACGGCAGCGGCGTGGCTTCCGGGTCCGGGCTGATCCGGTGCGGCAGCAACTCGCGCTCGGCCTGCACCAGCGGCCGGCCTTGGTCGGTCTTGACCTCGCGCAAGGCCGCGGCCAGGCGGTTGGGCACATACGACTCGGCCCACACCGGCACCGGCTTGTCCGACTCCGGCCCCAGCAGGATGTCGAGCGAGGCCCACATCCACAGATCGGGCTTGGACAGCCGCAGCGCCTCGCTGCGCAGGGTGTTGCCGTGCGAACGGCCTTCGCTCTGGCGCCGCAGCGCGCCGCCCAGGGTGCGGTCGATGGCGTCGCGCACGCGGGTGGCGCAGTTGTCGTCGAAGTACTGATAACGGTAGTAGGCGTTCTCGGGCAGGGCATTGACCCGCAGGGCCTCGGCCAACTGGGCGGCTTGCGCCTGCGTCAGGTCCAGCCACTGCACCGACACGCCGCGGCCTTCGTAGCCGTATTGGGCCATGTCCTGATCGAACGGCACCGCCAGCAGGCGATAGCGCATGTCGTTGCGGATGAAGCGCTGGATGAAATCGGGCTCGCTCGGGTCGAAGTAGCCGAAGTTGTACGAAGTCGCCTGGCCGGTGTCCTGGTCCAGCACCACCAGCGCGTCGTGGCCGAAGCGCGACCAGAATTCCTGGCCCGGTTGCATGGTGACCATGCCGATGCGCGGGTTTTTGGGAGTGGTGGCTGCGGCCGGCGATGGCGTCTGCATGGCCGCGGCGGCTTCTGTCGGAGCCGCCGTGGAAGTCTTATCGGCGGTCGGTTCCGTGCTGGCGTGGGCCAGGGATTGGATCAGCAGCAGGACAGCCAGGGCGTAGAGCCGGACGAAGCGGAAAGAAGAGGTCACGGGTGGCCGGATCCGACGGGGCGGGTGGCGGTCATTGTAAACAGCCGTGACGGCCGTGGTCGGGGCTAAGCTCTTCCCTTCTCCCGTTTACGGGAGAAGGTGCCCCGAAGGGGCGGATGAGGGCAGCGAAGGGCCGGATGAGACCAGCCCGAAACCTCAAGCGCTACCCAAGACCCCGACATGAAACGCATGCACCCGCCGCGCATCGGCGCTGGCGACCCGGAACACGAACCGGTCCAGGGTCAACTCCTCGCCGGCCTCGGGCAGATGCCCGATCGCCGCGGTGACCAGACCGCCGATGGTGTCGTACTCGTCGTCGTCGAAATCCGCGCCGAAGCGCTCGTTGAAATCGTCGATCGGCGTCAACGCATCCACCACGTACTGACCGTCGGCCTGCGCCGCGATCAAGGCATCGGTGTTCTCGGCCTCGTCGTGCTCATCGTCGATCTCGCCGACGATCTGTTCCAGCACGTCCTCGATGGTCAGCAATCCGGCGACGCCGCCGTGCTCGTCGATCACGATCGCCATGTGATTGCGCGACTGGCGGAACTCGCGCAGCAGCACATCCAGGCGCTTGGATTCGGGGATCAGCACCGCCGGCCGCAACAACTCGTGGATGCTGCCCGGGCCGTTGTCGGCGACCACGCCGCGCAGCAGATCCTTGGCCAACAAAATGCCGAGGATCTCGTCCTTGTCGTCGCCATGGACGGGGAAGCGCGAGTGGCCCGACTCGACCACCATCTTCATCAGGTCGAGAAACTTGGCATCGGCCGGCAGCGCGACCATCTGCGAGCGCGGAATCATCACATCGCCGACGGTCAGGTCGGACACCGCGATGGCGCCCTCCATCATGCGCAAGGTATCGGCGGCGATCAGACCGTCGGATTGCGCATCGCGCAGCAACTCGACCAGGTCTTCGCGGGAGCTGGGTTCGCCCGACAGCGCGGAGCTGATGCGGTCGAGCCAGGAACGCCGTTTCTCGGGGTGTTCCGACGTTTGGGTACTACTGTCGTCCTCGGACATTCGATTCTAAGACTGCGCCCTTTGGGGGAAGGGCGAGGCGGGCAGTCTAACCCGGATGCGGTGGCGATAGAGCCGTCCCGCCGGCAGGCTGGAGCGAGCGGCGCGACGGCGTCGCGGCAACCTCGCACGGGCGGATGGTCGCGGAACGCCGAGAGCAAACCCCCGTTCAGCTTCGCTGGCACTGGGGTGGCAGGGCTCCGACGACCCGTTCGCCGCGCAAAGCCGTGCCGTTGGAGATCACTGCCCTGGATGCGGATCCATGCGGCCCGCACAAGGTGAAGGTGAGGTTGGAGCCGGCGCTGTCGCCTTGCGGATGCAGCACCAGGCGCGGCCGCCCTTGGTTGCTGTAGATCCGCAGGCCGCCGCCCGGCGCGGGATAGCGGCCGATCACGGCGTCGCCGTCACTTAGCGCCCGGTCGTGATCGTGGTCGGCGAACGCGATCCAGCCGCCGCTCCAATCGGAGGCGTCGTTGCACAGACCGTCGGCGCCGACCGGGCAAAGCACGCTCGTCGCGCCCGAGCCGACCGCGGCGCGATTGGAGACGAGGATGCTCTCGGTCAGCGTCGACAACACGCGTCCGATGCGCGCGCGCTCCAGCGCCTCGCCTGTTTGGGTTACCGCAAGCGCAACAAGCAGCGCGAGCACGGCGAGCGAACACAGCAGTTCGAGCGAGCTGAAACCTTGGTGATGCTTCATCGGATGTCCCTATCCTGGTTTGCCGCCAGGATAGGCGCATGCTCAGGCCGGCGCCGTCGGAATTCGCCGCGAACGCGATCGGAAAACGCCGCCGCTGGCATGGCCGGCGCGCGGCCGCCGCGATCCATGCAGGTCCGCCGGCGATCGCCCGCGCCGCGGCGGTGCGGGCGTTTTCAATCCCAGCAGTTCACGCCGGAGGCGGTCTTCTCGCCCTTGGAATCGAGGCTGAGCGTGCCGCACTTGTCCTTGGCTTGTCCGCTGGCGGCCGACGGCGTGGCCGTGATCTTGAACGATTTGGCGTCCGCGCTCAGCTCCAGGGCATAGTGCGCCGCGCCGGTGCGCGGCGATTGCGCGTAGCCGTAGATGTCCTTGAGAGTGGAATCGCTGTATTTGTTGTTGAGCGAGTAATAGCGTTCCATCATCTGCGCCGCCTCGACCAGATCGGCCTTGGCCTGCCCGCGCCGGGATTTGCGCTGGGCGTCGGAATAGATCGGCACCGCGATGCCGACCAGGATGCTGACGATCGTCAGGGCGATCATCAGCTCCATCAAGGTGAAACCTCTGTTCGCACGCGCGCGGGGGCGAGGGGACATGATCGAAGTTCTCATCGGATTTGCCGCCAGGATTGACGCCCGCACGGCCGTGGCATGTACCAGGTGTCGGTGCCGCCGGCCACGCGTATGACCGCCGAGCAGCGCGATGTCTGTGCCGAGTCGGTAGGCGAAGCGGATGCGCTCGGCCCGGATGCGGCGGTTACGAAGCTGGTGACGACTTTCAGCGCACCCGCGTTGGCCGTGCCGACATCCAGCCCCGCGGTTCCCCCCTTGGGCTTGGCGCCGTCGACCGAATTGATGTTGATGTCCTGCATGCGCGCGCCGCCGCTGAGCGCATCCAGGCCATAGACGAGATTGACGCCGCCGGAGGCGCAACTGTTCTTGTCCTGCGACGCCTTGGGGGTGTAGGTCAGGAAGAACAGCACGCCGTTCTGCAGGATCGGATAGCCGATCGCGCGTTCGCCGAGGGCGGTCGTGGCGCCGTTCTTCGCCGCATCCACGCCCAGGTCCAGATACCAGCCCTTTTTGACGATCGAGCCTACGTTCTGGGTGCCGATGCGAGCGCCGCCGTCGGCCGAGGTGATGTACTGCGGCTGCAGTTCCGACCGCCCGGACACCGGAACGTCGCGATCGAGAATGCCGTAAACGCTTTGTACCGAAGTATCGCCGGCATCTTCATTGAACACATAACTGCCGGTGCCGAACATCACCATGACGCCGGTCCCGGCCTGGCTGACTTCCAGGCCGCCGGTGATCGGCTGGCGCACGCCGTTCTTGTCGCTGGCGACGAACAGCGGCTTGCCCGCAAACGCCACGGTGTTGTTGCGCAGATCGAATTTCCACAGGTTGCCGCGCTGATCGCCGGCATAGGCGGTATCGGCGATGCCGTCGCGGCCAGGGATATAGCCGGTGCCCTTGGCGTCCGGCCGCCATCGGTCGAGCACAGCGATATTGCCAAGGCCGTTGCTGCCGGCCGCGCCAGCGCCATCGACCGGAATCGATACGACGCTGCTGCCGTCCATGTCGACCATCATCAACGCGCCCTTGCCCGAAGCGCTGCCGTAGCCATTGCCGAAGATCGCCTTCCAGCGCGGGCCGCTCGGGCTTTGCACCGGCACGATGACCGGACGGCCGAGCACGTTGCCCATGCGGTTGCCGATGGCGGTGTTGGTGTTGGCATCGAGCTTGGTGGTGGCCGAGGTCAGCTCCCACATCACCGATGGAATGGCGCTGGCGTTGGTGACATCCAGGGCGAACACGCTCTTGCCGCCGGCGCCGGTGGAAGCCACCACCGCCGTTTTCCAGCCGCCGCTGTAGACGTCCGACGCCACTGCCGCGCCATCGACGAAATAACGGTGCTGGAACAACTGCGAGCTGCGGGCCGGGTCGTACGGGAACAGCAGGTTGGCCATGTGCCCCAGCGAGGTGACCGGAATATAGCCGAACAGTTCGGCCCCGGTATCGCCGTGGAAGGCGTGGAACATGCCGTCGTTGGCGCCAACGTAGACCATGGTCTTGCGCGAGGCGATCTTCTGCTTCAGGTATGAGGCGTAGTCGAGCTTGTCGGCCACGCCGCCTTCGACCAGATCGCGATAACCGTAGTCGTCCGCCGGCGTGGTGAGCAGTACGTCGGAATTGACGATGTCGCCGAGCAGGCTGCCGCGCTTGCGGAGCTTGACCTGGCCGGCAAGGGCGTCGCCCTCGTCGGCGCGGCTGCCGCGCAGGTAGTCGATCATCTGCGCTACGCTCGGGTTGTTGAGTTTGTCCCATTGTCCGTTGCAGCTTCCCACCTTCAACGGATCCACGCACAGGGCATCGAACGCGGGCTTCGGGACTGATCCGAACGAGGCGGCGACGAAGGGGTAGGTGGCCGGCTTGGTGCCGCCGTTGGAGGGCGGCCAGCTCAAATAGATGGACCGTGAAGCATGGCTGTTCTCCAGCAGCGTTTCCGCGTTCCATTTCGGCGTCAGCACCGCCTGCGACGTGGCGGCGTCGTAGCTCACGCTGTGGGCCGCCAGTTTTCCGTACCAGTCGGTTCCGTTGTTGGCGACGAAATAGCTCGGCTGCACCGCCAGCGTGTTGCTTCCGATGCGCGGGCCGGTCGAGCCGATCGCGCTGGAAGGCGAGGACGTGCTGCTGGAATAGGTCAGCACCTCGCGCAGGGCCGCGGCGATGGTCTCGGGGCTCTTGGCGTTGATGTAGCGGCCGCGGGTGTTGATCGTCGCATGCCACAGTTCGTCGATGACGGTGCCGTCGTCGACGGTGCGCGGATCCTGGTTGCCCCAGAGATAGTAGTTGACCGAGTACGGATCGGCGACCGCCGGCGCGCCTTCCTGGTAGGCCACGCCGTTGGCGCCCAGCGAGATGGCGTAGAAATTCACATGCAGGTTCTTCTGGCAATCCAGGCGCTTGTCCGGATTCGGCTTGCTGCACTCTTCGGGGATCGGGACCAGGCCCTGCTTGAAGTCCGTGGACAACGGCGTATTGCTGCCCTGGTAGTAGCTGGTTGCGATGTCCGCCAGGGTGTTGGAGAAGCCGTCGGCGAACGGCGGGCCCAGGTCGCCATCGGCGTTGTTGAAGCCGGTCGGTCCCCCGTCGTAGATCGAGTTCACCGGAGTGGTGTAGCCGTCGGTGAACAGCAGGCCGATGTTCTTCTGGCAGGCGGACTTGATCGCGCCGACTTCGGATTTCTTGAACTGTTCGCCGATGTGCTTGGCGGCGTCGCGGTTTATCGTCGCGTTCTGTGTCGGCCACAGCCGTTCGAACGAGGCGAACAACGCCGCCCGATCGGCGTCCGAAGACACGTCGCGGATGACGGTATTGCTGTTGTTCTTGACGTCCTCGAACTGAAGATAGCCGGCGCGCAGCCGCTCCACTTCGGAAAAGGCGTCGGTCAACGCGCCGATCATCGCCTGGGCGCGGGTGCGTCGGTATTGGAACCAGTTGGCGAAATTCTGGATGGCCGCGTCGTACTGCGCCGTGCTGTCGAAGTTGCCTGACTTGATTTCGTATTTCAGCAAAGCCCTGCCGGGGCCGGCGGCGTTGGCGGCGAGCGTGGGCGTCTTGTAGCCGTAGCCCGCCGGCAGCTGACCCGCCTGGGGCTGGGTGGGATTGGACGGGTCGGGCTTGAGGTAAAAAGTGGCGTGGAAGAAGGGGATGGCGATCAGGCAGGGCCGGGGCAGCACGATATTGGTCTTGAGCGTGCTTTCCTTGCCGATTTCCAGGCCGACGCCGCAATCGTCGTTGCTGTAGTACGGGAAGTTCTGCGGCAGCCTCATGCCTTTCTGGAACTGGAAAAATTCATCCGGCTTTCCGTTGGCGGTCGCCCTGTCCATGCTCAGGCTGATATCGGTCAAATCGTAGGCGTACGTCACCGCCGCATTGATGCGTGGGTCGACCCGGGCCTGCTTGGGATTGGCGTTTTCCCGGCGCGTACCATCGGCCTTGGCCCAGGGGCGGTAGGTGACCGCGGGATTGAAATACGCCAGGTTGTAGGCCGGCGAACGGAAGAAGCCCAGCGATTCCAGCGGCGGCATCACCCGGCCGATGCCGAACACGGGCGAGACCAGACCGCGTGGATGGAACGCATAGACGTAGCAAGTGTTCTCGTCGGTTCCGGCGCAGCTTCGGCTGATGTCGTAGAACGACCCGTCGCTGTTGAAGAAGCTCGGCTGGCTGGAATTCGCATCCCACCCGATGCGGGTATCCGGACCGCCTCCGACCAGCGTGCGCTCGAAACTCATCGAGCCGGAGTCGTCGATCGCCATGATGAAGGCCGGATCGACCTTGGGCGTGTTGCTCAATGGCGCCTGCGCCAGCGTGCCGTCGCCCTGCGCGGCGTCGCTGCGCAACCAATGGGCCGCCACGCCGATGCCGATCGCGGCCGCCAGCGCGGCGAACAGGTAACGATGTCCAATCCAGGCCATGGCGAGTCTCACGGAATGAAGATGGTGTCGATGACCGCGTCCGAATTCGCGGTGCCGCTTTTGTCGGTGGCATAGGCGGTGATCTGGAATACCGGGCTCGGACTCTTGTTCTCGGCCTCGCCGAGCTTGATCGAGCTGTAACCGCTGATGCATTGGTCGATTCGGCGGGTGTAGCTCGACAGCTTCTCCGACGGAGGCGAAACGAAGTTCTTGCCCTCGGCCCATGTGTCCGCGGAGAACGCCTGCTGGCAATACGAGGTGTCGACCTGGATGAGTTCGGTGCCGTTGCTCTTGAACTGCCGGTCCAGGTCGGCCTCCCTGCCGCGCGCGCGCGCTTCGGCGTTCTCGAAGGCGAGCTGACTGGCGCTGTAGTTGAAGGACATGCGTTCCACCAGCGCGGTGACCTGCAGCGCGGCGACGCCGATCAGGGCCATCAGGATCAGCATGATCAACGCCACGAACAGCGCCGCTCCGCGCTGCGTGCGCACTGCCGCTCTACCCTGGCGGCGATGGCGCTGGTTTGCGTTCTGGGTCATGCCGTTCCCTCAATTTCCGTACAGGCGATTGCGCAACGCGATGTTGGTTTCGTAGACGAAGCGGTAACGCCCATCGTTCGGTACCGCGACCTTGGTGCCGAGCACATACACGCCGTCGGCGCGTGCCGTGCTGGTGGCGGGGTCCGGGCTTCTCATCAACAGGCCGACTTTCACTGCGCCCACGCGTTGCCAGTTGGCTCTGGCATCGGTCGATCCAACGTTTGCGCCGGTGACGTAGGAGTCGACCAAGCCGCTCGGCGGCGCCTTCGCGGACGCGCCTGCGGTCGCGCTGGCGTCGCGGCCCCACAGCAGCTGCAGGCTCTCTACCCCGGGTGCGATCTCGTCGACCTGCCGCCTGATCGCGGTGCCGCCCGGATCGGTGTTGAAGCTCAACCGATACAGCGTGGGAGACGAGTTGGTCGGGTTCAAGCCTACGTAATAGGCGACGCTTTCGGCGCGATACAGCCGAATCTGGCCCATGCCCGGATCGAACTGGTCGCGAGCGTCGAGGCCGCTTTGATTGAGGCCGTTTATTTTCACGTTGATTACGGCATTGGTGCCGTCGACGGACACGCTGTCGGCCTGAAACAGCAGGGCCATTCGGCAATCGGCGATCGCCAACAGACCGGGGGGCGTACTTGTCGCGGTGTACTGCGTGGCGTTTTGCCCGAGCGCGTTCCACTCTGCCACGGGCAGTCTCAAGCGGAAGCCCGCTGGTGTGGTTGTCGTGTCGGGTTCGAACGCCGACACCGTGGCGCTGTTGGGCGAGAGGAAGCGCAGGATGAGGACGTCGCTGTTCTTGACCGGCTGCGCTTCGCTGGCCGGTACCTGCAGGGTCGGGTTCAACTCAGGCAGCCAGTCCGACGCGCCGCCGCCGGCAGGCTTTGCCTGCAATTCCATTGTGTTGCCGGGCGCGGTGTTGCTGGCTTCGTAGCCGGCGATGGATTGGTCGAACGCAAGCGCCTGGCCGTGGGTGGTCGTCGGCAACGTGGTGTAGTCCGCGCTGTTGCTCAGGAACAGCGAGCGCAAGCTCGGCATCGACGACAGGAACAGGCTCTGGTCGCTTTTGCAGCCGAAATGGCCCGCCATGCGCGCGTCGCGTTGGATGAATTCCATCGCGAAGCGTCCGTTCTCCTGCGTGCGTGCCATGCCCTGGGCCAGCATGTAGGAGGCGCGCGAGGCGGAGAACACCTGTACCAATCCCAGCAACAGCAGCACCGATATCGCCAGGGCGATCATCAGTTCGATCAGGGAAAGACCGTTTTGAGGTGAGGTTCGGTTCACAAGTTGCTGCTCGCGGTGATGGATGCGGATGCGCCGTCGCTCCGCCAGCGGTTGGAGTCGGCCCAGGAAATCCGAATCGAGACACGGCTCATGTTGCCGGCGACAGTCACGCCGATGCTGGCGCTGGCGTCGGCGCCCAGCGCGGCGAGCATGCGGCATGCGAACTCTTGTTTTTGTACGGCCGAGTTGCTGCCGTCGAGCTTGGCGCAGCCATCGGTTTTGGCGCCGTTCGCGCTGATATCGCCGGCGTAGTTCGCGGCGTTGAGCCGGTTCGAGCGGATGTTGTCCATCATCTCGTAGGCCAGGTTGTTGGCTACGGTGCGATTGTTGGCGCTCTGGGTCAGGCGCAGATTGGTGACCTGCAGCATCGCCAGTCCCAGCAGGCCTACGGCCATGACCAGCAGGCTGATCAGGACTTCCAGCAGGCTCAGGCCGCGTTGCCTGGACGATGGGGCCGGACGGCTACGGTGCGAGGAAGCGCTCATGAGCACGCCGACCGTTGCACGTCGGTGCGGCCGGACTTGGCAATGGTGATCGTACGTACGTTGAGCGCTCCCTTTTTGCAGACTAACGGGGTCACTACGAATGTATGCGTGGCCCACCAATGGCTGAGGCGGCCGCGTGCGTCGAACGATAGCTTGCCGTAGCCGAATCCAATTCCGACTATTTGTATGCCGCGCGGTGGGGTAAGGATGCGGCGTATTTCATCCTTTTCCAGCGCGTTGTTGCGGTTTTCATCGGTCCATACCAGTATTCCGTTGGTCCATCCAACGCCGCAGTTTTCGCCGTCGTCGGTGCGCGAGCAGACCGTCGATAAAGAGCGAGTACGCAGCGATTCGCTGCGCGCGTACGCTAACGTGGCGAGGAGGTTGTTGGTCGCCGAGGCGACACGGTTGGACTGCATCGCGTCGCTGAAGCTGGGGTACGCGAGCGTAAGCAGGATCGCGGCGATGGCGATGGTCGCCATCAACTCGATGATGGTGAATCCGGAGTGTCGGTTCGGCCGCATGCGAGGTCTCCCTTCGATGGGCCATTTGTTCCGCGTGTACGGCCATCGCGCAGCAATCGGGCGATGAGCGGTTGACTTGAAGTCGTGGACGGAAATGTTGGTGGAATAACTGTGGCGTGGCGATGCGCGTATGCGATTCGCCTTGTGCGGGCTGCGCGGGAAGTCGGGTTGGTCCGTGGTTTTACGATCGCGAATGCGCGCGTTCGCTAGGGATTTTCGTCGCGCGCGCCGGGCGTAGACATTGTGCCGCAATGCACGGATCGGCTTGAATTTTAGGCAGATCGAGTATGCGCTGGTTTCTTCGCCGGCACCGCGCGATGTCGATGTTTCCTACCCGCCGTTCGGGATTTGTCTTATGGCATGCGGCGCGGATGGTAGGCAGCATGGTCGGGCCGTCATCGCCGTGACGGTATCAACCAGTCGCCATCAAGGAGGATGACCATGTTTGCTGCCCGCTTCAACCGCCGCCGTTCGTTCGCGCTCGCCGCCGTCTTGGCGGTGGTTTGCGTATTCGCCGCGGCGCCGTCCTGGGCGCAACGCCCGGCGCGTGAATACGTCGATGCCGAAACCCTGTTGCGCAGCGATGCCGATTACGATGCCTGGTACGGCGGCGTGCATAAGCTTCGCGACGGCTTCGACCAGATTTGCGGCGACACGTTTTGCGAGGGCGACTACAGCAACATCTACGGTTTGCGTTTTCGGTGCTCGGTCGAACGCAACAGCGGCGTGCTCAAGCAGTGTCTGTGGGTATTCGCCGCCAGCAACGAAGAGGTCGATGCGGCCAGCGGACGGATCGCGGTGACGCCCAAGGTCTGGCGTTGCCGGATCGCGTTGGCGCCCGGGACGGGCTTGCAGGCGCTGTTGACTACGATGGCCGGCGAGCGTCCGCTGTATGCGCCGCTGCCGGGGAGCGCGAAGTCGATCTACGACAGTCTCATCGACTGCCTGTAGTCGTTCGCGGCTGGCGCGGTCGGGACGTCGCGCCAGTCGCTGGCGCCTGTTCGCGGTAGCGTTGTCGCGGTCGCCAGGATGGGCCGCGGCCGCGCGCCGCGATCAATCTTCCAGATAAGGGTCTTCGATCCCCAGCGCTGCGAGAATTTCCCGCTCCAACTGCTCCATGCACTCGGCTTCGCGTTCGTCCTCGTGGTCCCAGCCGAGCAAGTGCAGCACGCCGTGCACAGTCAGATGCGCGTAATGATCGTTGAGACCCTTCTTCTGTTCGCGCGCCTCGCGCGCGACGACCGGCGCGCAGATCACCAGATCGCCCAGCAGCGGCAGCTTCACGCCTTCGGGCAGACCTTCAGGCAGTTCGGCCGGAAAGCTGAGCACGTTGGTGGCGTAGTCGCGGCCGCGGTAATGGCGGTTCAGCGCGCGGCCTTCCTTGGTGCCGACGATCCGGATGGCCAGATCCGCCTCGCGGATGCGGCCGGCGAGCGCGGCCGCGACCCATTTGCGGAAGCTGTTCGCCGCCGGCAGCCCCTTACGCGGCGTCGCGTAGCTGATGCTGACATCGAGTCGGACGGGACCTTTAGTCATGGGAGCGGGACCGGGAAAGGGGGTAGGGAATCGGTACGGCCGGTATCTGCGGGTGCAGGGAAGCTGCGCGGATCAAGCGGCCGGGCCGCTTTGGGCATTTTGCGCGTCGCGCGCGTCGTAAGCGGTGACGATGCGCGCAACCAACGGATGGCGCACCACGTCCTTGGCTTCGAAGAAGGTGAAGCTGATTCCGTCGACGTTGCGCAACACCTCAAGTGCGTCCTTCAGGCCGGACTTGATGTGTCTGGGCAGATCGCCCTGGGTCATGTCGCCGGTCACCACCGCGGTGCTGCCGTAGCCGATGCGGGTCAGGAACATCTTCATCTGTTCGATGGTGGTGTTCTGCGCTTCGTCGAGGATCACGTAAGCGTCGTTGAGAGTGCGCCCGCGCATGTACGCCAGCGGCGCGATCTCGATGACGTTGCGTTCCAGCAGCTTGGCGACTTTTTCCACCCCCAGCATTTCGTACAGCGCGTCGTACAGCGGGCGCAGGTACGGATCGACTTTCTGGGTCAGGTCGCCGGGGAGGAAACCGAGTTTTTCGCCGGCCTCGACCGCCGGGCGCACCAGGATCAGCCGCTGCACCCGCGATTCGTTCAGCGCTTCGACCGCGCTGGCCACGGCCAGGAAGGTCTTGCCGGTACCGGCTGGGCCGATGCCGAAATTGATGTCGTGGGTGGCGATCGCGTGCAGGTACTTGGCCTGATTGGCGCCGCGCCCGCGGATGGTGCCGCGCTTGACCCGGATCGCGACTTCTTGCGGCTCGATCTCTTCGCGCACCACTTGTTCGGCGTCGATTTCGGTCAAGGCCAGATGGATCGCGTTCTCGTTCAGGGTTTCTTCGCCCGCGTCTTTCCACAGCCGGCGCAGCAGTTTTTCCGCGTGGCCGACCGCGCCGGCGGGGCCGTCGATGCGGAAGACGTTGCCGCGATTGGCGATTTCCACGCCCAAGCGCAACTCGATCACGCGCAGATGGCCGTCGAAGGGGCCGCTGAGATTGGCCAGGCGCTCGCTATCGGCGGGGTCGAGGGTGAATTCGGAGACGGTTCGGGCGGGCATGGGAGAAACGTAAGCGGATTTGTGCACGCAATGCGTGCTGGGGCGTCACAGCTTGCGCCTGTCGGGCGGTTTTCGCAAAGCCGCGCGGGCGGTCGCGGCGCGGTCCTCGCTGCGAGCGAAGCTTCGGCCGCCGTTGCAAGGCCGGCGACAGCGCGCTTCAGCCGCGCGGCGGGCGGCCTTCGCGCCAGGCCCGCCAGACCCGCAGCGCGCCCATGAGGGTCAACAGGATCGAGCCGATCAGCCACAGCAAGGTGATCGCATCGGCCTCGAACGGGCCGTGGCGGGTCGCGCGCATCCACGAGCGCACCAAGCCGAGCAGACCCAGGCCGAGGAACCAGAACCCGATCGCGCCACGCGAAAACAGGCCGGACGTGTTGGCGGGTGGGGGCGTGTCGGGCATCGCGGCTCCTTCGGTGCGCAGCGGATTCGGTCGAGGTTTCCGGCGCGGATCGGATCGGGCTCAGGGGCGCTCAGTTCGCCACAGCGGCGTACCGGCGAGCAAGAGGCCGAGCGTCGCAGTCGCCAAGCCACCGACTATGTCCCATACATAGTGTTGGCCGGTGGTGATCACGCTCGGCGCCAGCACGATCAACGCCGGCCAGACCCAAGGCCGCCGCCGCGGAAACTGCGCGCCGAACCCGACCGCGGCGATGGCCGGGATGGTGATGTGGCCCGACGGAAAACAGTTGTTGACCCCGTCCAGCGCGTGCAAGCAACGCCAGGCGGCCTCGGTCAGCGGGTCCAGCCCTTGCGGCAGCGGCGGGCGCTGGATCCGGGTCGGCCACAACAGCCAGATCGCGATATTGAGCGCGATCGCGACGGCGTAGGCGCGCAGCGTCGCCCGCAGAATGCGGCGTTCGCGGATCGCCAGGACCAGCGCCGGGCCGGCCAGCAGCAACAGCCAATACGGCCAGATCGTCCACGCGTGCCGGCCCAACGCGTCGTCCAGCGCGGTATACGGCAACAGCCGCGGTTCGCTCAGCGGATAGGCGTTGATGCCCAGGTACAGCGCCGAGTTGATCGCGGTTGCGATCAGCACGATGGCCAGGCGCCGCGACAGCGCCACGCTATCGGTGCGGGTCAACGCGTCGGATGCGGTGCGGTTGCGTACATCGGTGGCGAGCATTGATGGAGCGGGGCCGGCGGCGAGCGATGGCGCCAGCATGGGCGATGCGGGCGGGGCGACGCCAGTGTCGATGTCGCGCCGTCGCGGCCCGGGTTGCGGGCTTGGCCGCGGTCGCAACGCCGCTGCGCTTGCGCAAGCGCCGCCGGCTCCGGCGTTTTCCCGCGACCACGTCAAAGCGTCGGCGCGCGCGGCGCTCGGCCAAGCCATACCCCATTGAATCAGGTCGCGCCGAGCCGAGCCGGCTCCGGGATTACCGGCGCATATCGGCAAATCCGCCGCGCTGGCCCATACTGGCGCCGTACATGGATACCGACTCGAAGGACACGGCGCATCCGCACGCCGATCAAGAGCTCCGCCCACAGGGCAGGCACGGCCCCGGTCCCGATCTGGATTGGCGCGTGCGCATCGCCGGCTTGGGCCGCTATCTGCCGCAGCGCCGCGTCGCCAGCGCCGAGATCGAACAGCGCGCCGGGCTGCCCGCGGGCTGGTCCTTGCACAACAGCGGCGTGGCTTTCCGGCATTGGGCCGAACCCGAGCGCGAACGCGCCAGCTGGATGGGCGCGCAAGCCGCGCGCATGGCCTGCGAGCGCGCCGGCATCGAGGTGGATTCGGTCGATCTGATCCTTAACGCCTCAGGTTCGGCCGAACGCGCGATTCCCGACGGCGGGCCGTTGCTGCAGCGCGAACTCGGCCTCGGCCGCTCCGGCATTCCGGCCTTGTCGGTGCATGCCACCTGCCTGAGTTTCGTCGCCGCGCTGGAACTGGCGGCCGAACGCATCCATCACGGCCGGATCGAGCGCGCGCTGATCGTCAGCAGCGAGGTCGCTTCGGTCGGTCTGGATTTCGACAACGCTGAAATCTGCACCCTGTTCGGCGACGGCGCCGCAGCGGCGGTGCTGGAACGCGCGCCCGCCGACAGCGCCAGCCGCATCCACCGCATCGCCTGGCGGACGATGGGCGAGGGCGTGGAGATCACCACCTTGCGTGGCGGCGGCAGCTGGCGTCCGCCGACCGGTCCGTCGACCACGCCCGCCGACGCTTTGTTTTCGATGCAGGGGCAGGCCGCGCTGCGCAGCGGCATCCGCCTGGTGCCGTACGTGATGCGCACGCTCGGCCTGGACGATGCGGCCGCGCGCGCCGCGCTGCGCTGGATCGCGCCGCATCAGGCCAGCCGCGCCGCCCTGGACGTGATCGAGCAGATCGGCTTTACCCAGGCGCGGATGGTGCGCACGCTGGAGCACACCGGCAACTGCATCGCCGCCTCGATTCCGCTGGCGCTGGAGCAGGGCGTGCGCGACGGCACTATCCGCCGCGGCGATCCCGGCGTTCTGCTCGGCACCGGCGCGGGTTTGTCCGGCGTCGGCCTGACCATGACGTATTGAGCGCGGTGGCGGCCATGGCTTCGAGGTTTTCCGCAATGCGAGTGTCGCCCGCCGCAGCCGCGATCCCGCCCATCCTCGCGAGCCGCGCCGCATGACCGCGCAACGCATCGTCATCACCGGCGCGACCGGTTTTCTCGGCGGCGCCTTGGCCCGGCATCTGCTCGCGGCGCGGCCGTGGATGCAGGTGGTCGGACTCGGCCGCGATGTCGAGCGCGGCCGCGCGCTGCAAGCGCAAGGCATCGAATTCCAGGCCGTGGACCTGACCGATGAAGGCGCGGTGCACCGCGCCCTGCGCGGCGCCGACATCGTCGTGCACAGCGCCGCGCTGTCCAGCCCGTGGGGGCGGCCCGAGGCGTTTTTCCAGGCCAACGTGCGCGCCACCGATCACGTGATCGCGGCCTGCATCGCCCGGCAAGTGCGGCGGCTGGTGCACATCTCCACGCCCGGGATCTATCACGACGGCGCGCCGCATCTGAACATCCGCGAAGACCATCCGCTGCCGGCGCGCTCGGTCAACGACTACGCCGCGACCAAGCTGATCGCCGAGCGCCGCGTGTTCGAGCGTTGCGCCGCCGGCGGCGTGTCGGCGCTGGCGTTGCGTCCGCGCGCGATCTTCGGCCCCGGCGACAGCGCGATCCTGCCGCGGCTGGCTCAGGCCTTGCGCAGCGGGCGTTTGCGCCGGATCGGCGCGGAAGACTGCAAGGTGGATCTGACTTACATCGACAACGTGGTCGACGCGGTGGTGCTGGCGATGGAGGCCTCGTGGCGATTGAACGGCCGCGTCTACAACATCAGCAACGGCGAGCCGGTGGCGATCTGGAGCGTGATCGACCGCCTCGCCGACGCCTTGGCCCTGCCGCGTCCGCGCAAGCGCATGCCCAAGCCGCTCGCGCTCGCCTTGGCCGGCGCGGTGGAAGGGTTTTATCGCCGCTTCAAGCCCGATACCGAACCGCCGCTGCTGCGTTACGGCATCGAGTTGTTGAGCGTGGACATGACCTTGGACATCGCCCGGGCGCGCGACGAACTGGGTTATCGTCCGCGGGTGAACATGGACGACGCCCTCAACCGAACCTTGAGCGAACTGGCGCGCGCGGAGACGCGGCGATGACCGGCGAGGTCGCGCTGAGCCTGGGCGCGTCCGGCCACAGCTGCGCCGATCCGCGCCACCTGAACCTGCCGGCCGGCCCGCGCATGCGCTTTCCCGCGGGCTGGGCGCTGATCGAGCATCCGGTGCAAGGCGCGATCCTGTTCGATTGCGGCTACGGCCCGCGCGCGCGCGATGCGATGCGCGCGGGGCTGCGTTGGATCTATCGGCGCGCGATCCACGCCTGTTCTTCGCTGCACACCGATGCCGCGACGCTGCTGCACCAGCGCGGCCTGACCGGCGACGACGTGCGGATGGTGGTGGTCAGTCATTTCCATCCCGACCATATCGGCGGGCTCGCTCAGTTCGCGAAGGCGCGCTTCGTCGCGCATGCGCAAGCCTGGCGGCACATCAGCGAATCGGGTTGGCTGGGCTTGCTGCACGCGCAGATCTGGAAGGAACTGCTGCCTGAGGATTTCGCCGCGCGTCTGCAATTGCTCGACGACAACGGCCGGCGCGCGCTCGACGGCGATCTGGCCACGCTTGGCGAAGGTTGGGACCTGTTCGGCGACGGCAGCCTGCACGTGATCGGACTGCCCGGCCATGCGCGCGGCCAGATCGGCCTGGCCTTGCGCACCCGCGCGGGCGAACGCGTGCTGCTCGCCGCCGACGCGTTCTGGCGGCGCGAGCAGCTCGATCGCCAGCAGGAACTACCGTGGCTGACCCAGCGCGTGGCGATGGACGACGCCGGCGCCTACCGCGAAACCTTGCGCCGGCTGGCGCGATTCCGCGATACCCATCCCGGCGCGTGGGTGATTCCCTCGCATTGCGCCGAGACCTTGGCGTTGTGGCGTCAGCGTCATCCAGGCGCGGTGCTTGAAGCCCTGGATTGATCCGCTTCGGCGTCGATCGGTTCACCTCCTGTAGGAGCTGCGCAAGCTGCGACCGCGCCAATGCAGCCACCGCGCCACCTACGCAATTGCCGCGAATCCGCGGTCGCAGCTTGCGCAGCTCCTGCAGGGGCTTCGGGCGAGAGCGTTGAGGGCTGAAGGGGCAAGCCGATATCCCGTTAGCCCTTAAAGCGGGACATTCCAGGCGGGGCCAATACGACCGTCCGTCGGCCCGTCCTTGCGAACTAATTAATCATTGAATTAAATATGCCGCATGGACACCCCCAAACCCGCCCAACGCGGCCGCCCGCGCAAAACCCAGGCGCCCAAACGCGCCCCGGGCCGGCCGGCCGCGGCCGACAAGCCCGATCTGCGCGAGCGTCTGCTCGACGCCGCCATCGTCTGCTACGCCCGCCAGGGCATCGCCGCGACCTCGCTGCGCGCCATCGCCGCCGAGGCCGGGGTCAACCCGGCCTTGCTGCATTACTACTTCGGCGACAAGGAGCAACTGCAGGAGGCGGTCAGCAACGAACGCCTGCTGCCGGTGTTCCTGAGCCTGCGCGAAAGCGTGCTGGGGCAGGACGCCGACGTGTTCGATCTGATCGGCGGTTTCGTCGCCGGGGTCGGCCGGATCGTCGCCGAGCATCCGTGGCTGCCCTCGCTGTGGGTGCGCGAGGTGTTGTGCGAAGGCGGCGCGCTGCGCGAGAGCATCTTGTTCAAGAAGATCGGCCCGGTGCTGCCGCAGGCCTTGGCCAAGCGTTTCGCTCAAGCGCAGGCCGAGGGTCGGATCAACGCCGATCTGGACCCGCGCCTGCTGATGGTCAGCCTGATCGGCCTGACCTTGTTCCCGGCCGCCAGCGCGCCGATCTGGCGTTTCATGTTCGACGCCGAGGATCTGGATTTGGATGCCCAGCGCCGCCACGCGCTGGCCTTGCTCGATCGGGGGTTGATGCCATGAATCGCGGCTATCGAAAGACGGATGCGCGCGCCCGCGCGCGGCTCGCGGCGAAGTGGGCGGTCGCGCTCAGCGCGGTCTTGCTGAGCGGCTGCGGCGCCGACAAACCGCAAGCGCTGGGCACCTTGGAGTGGGACCGCGTGGCCTTGCCCGCGCCGGTCGCGGAAAAGATCGTGCGCATCGACGTGCGCGAAGGTCAGCGGATCAAGGCCGGCACGCGCGTGCTGCAATTGGAACTCGACCGCAGCCGTTCGCAACTGGACGCCGCGCAAGCGCAGGCCCGCCAATCGGCCGACGCGTTGGCCGAACTGGAAGCCGGCCCGCGCAGCGAAACCATCGCCCAGGCGCGCGCCAACCTCGCCGCCGCGCAGGCGCAGCAGCGCGATGCCGGCGCCTACTACGAGCGCGTGCAACCGCTGGGCCGGCGCCAACTCATCGCCGCGGCTGAAGTCGACCGCGCCCGCGCCGCCGCCGGCAACGCCCAGGCGCAAGTGCGCGCCGCGCAAGCGGCGTTGCTGGAACTAGAACACGGCACCCGCCGCGAACAGGTCGCCCAGGGCCGCGCCGCGCTCGCCGCCGCGCAAGCGCAGGCACAGGTGCAGCAGGTGAGTTTCGCCAAGCTCGATGTGGTGGCGCCGCGCGACGGCGTGGTCGACAGCCTGCCGTACAAGCTCGGCGATCAAGCGCCGATCGGCTCGCCGCTGGCGGTGATGCTGGTCGGCGCGCGGCCGTATGCGCGCGTGTACGTGCCCGAGCCCTTGCGCGCGGACGTGCGCGTGGGCACGCAGGCGACGGTCTACATCGAAGGCCGCGATCAAGCCTGGAGCGCACGCGTGCGCATGATCCGCAGCGAACCCAGCTTCACCCCGTACTACGCGCTGACCGGCGAAGACGCCGCGCGCCTGAGCTATCTGGCCGAAGTCGAACTGACCGACGCCAAAGCCGCCGATCTGCCGGCCGGTCTGCCGGTGCGGGCCGAGTTCGCGCCATGAGCGCCGCTGCGGCAGCGTCGGCGGATGCCGGCTCGGCACCGGCGATCAAAGCGCGCGGTATGAGCAAGCAATTCGGCGCACTGCGCGCGGTCGACCGGGTCGATCTGACCGTGCCGCGCGCCTGCGTGTACGGCTTCCTGGGGCCGAATGGTTCCGGCAAGTCCACCACCATCCGCATGCTGTGCGGCTTGCTCACGCCGACCGAGGGCCAGATCGAAGTGCTGGGCCTGGACATCCCCGAGCAGGCCGAACAACTGCGCCGGCGGATCGGTTACATGACCCAGAAATTCTCGCTGTTCGAAGACCTCAGCGTGCGCGAAAACCTGGAATTCCTGGCCGCGGTGCAGGAAATCCCCAAGGCCCGCGCACGCCAGCGCATCGATGAGCTGATCGAGCAATACCACTTCGGCGACCGCCAGAAACAACTGGCCGGCACCATGAGCGGCGGGCAAAAGCAGCGCCTGGCGCTGGCCGGCGCGGTGATCCATCAACCCGAGTTGTTGTTCCTGGACGAACCGACCAGCGCGGTCGATCCGGAGTCGCGCCGCGATTTCTGGGAGAAGTTGTTCGAACTCGCCGACGGCGGCACCACCTTGCTGGTGTCCACCCATTACATGGACGAAGCCGAACGCTGCCACCGCCTGGCGATCCTGGACCGCGGCGTGTTGGTCGCCGACGGAACGCCGGCCGAACTCACCGATGCCTTGGCCGGTCGCGCGGTCGAGGTGTTGGCGGCGCAGCCGCGCAAGGCGCAGCGCGCGCTGGTGTCGCTAGACGGCGTGCTCAGCGTCGCCCAGATCGGCAACAGCCTGCGGGTGTTGCTGGCCGACGCCGACGGCGCCGAGCGCGGCATCCAGCAAGCCTTGCGCGACGCCGGCCTGGACGCGGACGTGCGCAAGTCCAAACCGAATCTGGAAGACGTGTTCGTATCGGCCACGCGCGGGCGCGAACGGCCCACGCCGGTCGCGGAGGCAGGCGCATGAGACTGCAACGGCTGTGGGCGATCGTGCTCAAGGAAGTGCGGCAACTGCGCCGCGACCGCATCACCCTGGCGATGATCGTGATGATCCCGGTCGGGCAACTGGTGCTGTTCGGCTATGCGATCAATCTCAATCCGCGCGGCCTGACCGCGGCCATCGCCGATCAGTCCGGCACCGCCGCCTCGCGCGCGCTGGCGATGGACATGGTCGCCACCGGGGTGATCCGGCCGGTGGCCCAGGCCGATACCCCGCAGCAACTGGTCGAGATGCTGCGCCGCGGCGAGATCAGCGTCGGCGTCAACTTTCCGCCGGATTTCGAGCGCCGCCGCATCGACGGCCGCGAAGTCGCCCAGGTCATGGTCGACGGCAGCGACACGGTGGTGCAAAGCGCCGCCGCGCAACTGGCGCAATTGCCGATCGACAGCTCGGTGGCCGCGCCGCGCAAGACCGCGCCGATCGGCGTGGTCGCGTTCTACAACCCGCAGCGGCGCTCGCCGGTGAACATCGTGCCGGGCCTGATCGGGGTGATCCTGACCATGACCATGGTGATGTTCACCTCGGTGGCGATCGTGCGCGAACGCGAGCGCGGCAACATGGAACTGCTGATCACCACCCCGGTGAGCCGCACCGAGCTGATGATCGGCAAGGTGCTGCCGTATGCCTTGATCGGCCTGATCCAGACCAGCGTGGTGCTGCTGCTGGGGCTGTGGTTGTTCGATGTGCCGATCAAGGGCAGCGTGCTCGACGTCTACACCGCCGCGGTGCTGTTGATCCTGGCCAATCTGGCCCTGGGCCTGATGATTTCGACCAAGGCGGCCTCGCAGTTCCAGGCCATGCAGATGACCGTGTTCATTCTGCTGCCGTCGATCCTGCTGTCCGGCTTCATGTTCCCCTACGCCGGCATGCCGGTGGCGGCGCAATGGCTGGCCGAAGTGCTGCCGATGACCCACTTCCTGCGCTTGATCCGCGGGGTGATGCTGCGCGGGGCCAGCTTGTGGGAGCTGTGGCACGACGTGGCGTATCTGGTCGGTTTCATCGCGGTGATGATGACCCTGGCGGTGTCGCGCTTCAGCAAACGTCTGGATTGAGCATCGCCGTCGCGGCCGCCGCACTTGCGCGCGCGTGGGTCTTCTCGCACATTCGCCACTTTCGGACATCGCAGTCCGGCCAGGGAGAACGGGAATGCGGGTATCGCGGCGGTGGTCGGCGTTGGCTCTGATCTTGACCTTGGCGTGCGGCGGCGCATCGGCGCAGAAGCAGACCGTCGTGACCGCCGCGCGCGTGCACACCTTCGATCCGGCGCAACCGCGCGCGCAAGGCCTGGTGTTCGACGACACCGGCAAGATCGTCGCACTCGGCAGCCGCCTGGATCTGCTGCACTTGTATCCCACCGCCAAGCACATCGATCTGGGCGAG
The DNA here is from genome assembly GCF_036961695.1 of Pseudomonas sp. CGJS7. Taxonomy (NCBI): domain Bacteria; kingdom Pseudomonadati; phylum Pseudomonadota; class Gammaproteobacteria; order Pseudomonadales; family Pseudomonadaceae; genus Pseudomonas; species Pseudomonas sp. CGJS7. The sequence continues at coordinate 33,926 of NZ_JBAMDI010000023.1, forward strand.
GCGACCATCGTCCCGGGCCTGATCGACGCGCATGCGCATGTGTTCGAACTGGGCGTCAATCAGCTGCAGGTCGATCTCACCGGCGCCCGCAGCAAAGCCGAAGCACTGCAGCGCCTGCGCGATTACGCGGGCAAGTTGCCGGCGGGGCAGTGGCTGATCGGCCACGGTTGGGACCAGAACGATTGGCTGGACCCGCGTTTCCCGGAAGCCGCCGATCTCGACGCCGAATTCCCGGATCGCCCGGTCTGGCTGCTGCGCGTCGACGGCCATGCCGGTTGGGCCAACACCGCGGCGATGCGCGCGGCCGGGCGCGAGCTGAGCGGGCAATGGCAGCCCGATGGCGGCCGCATCGTTCGCGACGATAAGGGCCGCGCGCTCGGCGTGTTCATCGACGATGCGATGATTCTGATCGAACACGCGCGCCCGCCGCTGGATCCGGCCGCGGTCGAACAAGCCCTGACCCTGGGCATGCGCGCCGCGGTCAAGTACGGCCTGACCGGCGTGCACGATGCCGGCGTCGATTTGAACACCCTGCGCGCGTACCAGCGCCTGGCCGATCGCGGCGAACTGCCGTTGCGGATCACCGCCTTCGCCGCCGGCGACGGCGACGCCCTGGAATCGCTGTGCAGCGCCGGTTTGTATCAGCACCCGTCCGGGCGGCTGAAGATGCGCACGGTCAAGCTGTACGCCGACGGCGCGCTCGGCAGCCGCGGCGCCGCGTTGCTGAAGGACTACAGCGACGAGCGCGGCAACCGCGGTCTGATGCGGATGTCGCCCGAAGCGATGGGCAAGGCGATCGCCAAGGCCGAACGCTGCGGCGTGCAGGTCGCCACCCATGCCATCGGCGATCGCGGCAATCGCGAGGTGCTGGATCTGTACGCCAAGGCGCTCGGTGCCGACGCGGCCAAGCGCGACCACCGCTGGCGGATCGAGCACGCGCAGATCCTGGCGCCGCAAGACCTGCCGCGGCTGGCGGGGTTGGGCGTGATCGCTTCGATGCAGCCGACCCACGCCACCAGCGACATGCCCTGGGCCGAGCAGCGCCTGGGCGAGTGGCGGATCAACGGCGCCTACGCCTGGCGGCAGTTGCGCGACAGCGGCGCGCGCCTGGCGCTGGGTTCGGACTTCCCGGTCGAATCGGCCGATCCGCGGCTGGGTTTGTATGCCGCGACCACCCGCAGCGACAGCGAAGGCAAGCCGGCCGGCGGCTGGCATCCGGAAGAAAAACTCACCGCGTTCGAAGCGCTGCGCGGCTTCACCCTGGACGCGGCGTATGCCGGCTTCGCCGAAAACGAAGTCGGCAGCCTGGCGCGCGGCAAGCGCGCGGACTTCGTGGTGTTGCGGCAAGACCCGTTGGCGCTGGACCCGCTGCAACTGTCGGCGCTGTCGGTGCTCGATACCTATGTCGATGGCGTACCGGTGCGATTGCCTGAGGCGAGCGTCGCGCCGCCGCGTTCTCACTGAAAGCAGCGAATCGACGGCGTCCGAGCGAACGCTGCGCAATCGCGATCACGCGGCGCCGATGACGATTGTCACCGGCGCGTGATTCCGTGATTGTCAATCCGGATTTAGTTGTGTTTCCAATTGAAAACGTGTCGTCAATCAAACTTCGCGACCTGAGCCGACCCTAGCATCGCCCCCTGAACAGCCAGCCTCGGGGGCCCGCAATGAAATCGACACTTCTACGCGCAGCGTGGATGGGCGCATCGCCGCGCCTGTTGTTAGTGCTTGGAATCTTTATCGCCATACGCAGCGTCACGCCGACGCCGGAGTACGGCGGCCCGTATCCGGGCGCGCCGGATCCGTTGCAACTGCGCGCCGATCGCAGCATCGGCGCCGCGCCTGTGGCGCGGGTCGCCGACATTCCCGCCACCGACGGCGAGGCCGCGCGTTTCCTGACCCAGGCCACGTTCGGTCCGACCCGCGAAGACATCGATCGGCTCAAGCAGATCGGTTACACCGCCTGGATCAACGAACAGGTCGGCTACCCGGTGTCTTCGCAGCTGACCTTTCTGAAGAACGCGGTCGCGCGCAAACCCGACGATTACAGCCGCGATTGGCGACTGGATGCGTGGTTCGTCAACGCCATCGGCGGCAAGGACCCGATCAAGCCGACCACCGTGCACCGCGACCAACTGCGTCAGCGGGTGGCGTTCGCGCTCAGCCAGATCATGGTGGTGTCCGACGCCACCAACGATCCGCTCTATCACGCGACCTACGGCACGACCCACTACTACGATACCTTGGCCCGCGACGCCTTCGGCAACTACCGCACCTTGCTGCAGGACGTGACCCTGCACCCGGTGATGGGCATGTATCTGTCGATGCTGCAGAACCGCAAGCCCGATCCGGTCAACAACATCCGTCCCGACGAAAATTTCGCGCGCGAAGTGATGCAGTTGTTCAGCGTCGGCCTGGTCCAGCTCAATCAGGACGGCACGCCGCTGCTCGACGCCGCGCAGCAGCCGATCCCGACCTACGGCCAGGAAACCGTGCGCGGTTTCGCCCACGTGTTCACCGGCTGGACCTTCAAGGGCTGCAAGGCCGAAGGTTCGTTCGACTGCTATTTCTACGACATCACCTCGCCGGCCTGGGTGTCGCCGATGGAGAACCACGCGGCGTATCACGCCTCGGCGCAAGACAAGCAACTGCTGATGTATCCGGGCGTGACCCTGCCGGCCGGCAAGCTCGCCCGCGGCGGCACCGGCGCCAGCGATATGGCCGCGGCGATGGACAATATCTTCAACCATCCCAATGTCGGCCCGTTCATCGGCAAGCAGTTGATTCAGCGGCTGGTGACCAGCAATCCCACGCCGGCCTACGTCGGCCGCGTCGCGGCGGCGTTCAACAACAACGGCCAGGGCGTGCGCGGCGATTTGCGCGCGGTGGTGACCGCGATCCTGCTCGATCCCGAAGCGCGCGATCCGGCCGCGCAGCCGGCGCATTTCGGCAAGGTGCGCGAACCGTTGCTGCGTCTGACCCATCTGTGGCGCGCGCTCAAGGGCAAGTCCAAGAGCGGGCACACCCAGGAGTTCTGGAGCGTCGACAACTACCTCGGCCAGGTGCCGATGTACGCGCCGTCGGTGTTCAACTTCTACAGCCCGCGCTACACGCCCGGCGGCGAGCCGCAGAACCTGGGGCTGGTGGCGCCGGAGCTGCAGTTGGCGACCGACTACATGATGCCGGCCAACGAAAGTTATCTGATGCGCAAGATCTTCGATTCCTACGTCGGCAATCCCGAGGGAGTCGCCGACGACGACGTCGTGATCGACCTCAGCGCGGAGGTGGCGCTGGCCAACAACATTCCCGCGTTGATCGCGCGTTACGACGCATTGTTCCTGTCCGGGCAGATGACCGATCAGATGAAGCAAGTGCTGACCCAGCGGTTGAGCGGCATGGCCGCCAACTCCACCGCGGCCAAGCGGCTGCGGGTGCAGGAGGCGCTGTACATCATCATCAATTCGCCCGAATACATCGTGCAGAAGTAAGCAGGAATACGGAGAGAACACTCATGAAACGTCGGCAATTCCTGACTAACTCGATCTGCGCCGCGCTCGGCGGCGCCGGGCTGTATACCGCGCTCGGCAATCTGCGCATGGTCGAAGCGGCCGCCAACGCCTACGGGCCGCAGCGCTTCGACGACTACAAGGCCCTGGTCTGCGTGTTCCTGTTCGGCGGCAACGATTCGCTGAACATGATCGTGCCGCGCGACGACGGACACTATCAGCAATACCGCAGGGCGCGCGCGACCTTGGCGGTGGAGCAAAGCAACTTGCTGCCGTTGATCGCGCAACCCGGCGGCGGCGCTTCGGACGGCGCCGACTATGGTTTTCAGGCCTGCACCACCAGTGAGGACTTGATCGGCATGGGCGGGTTGCAAGGCCTGTTCAACAGCGGGCAGGCGGCGGTGCTGGGCAACGTCGGCACCTTGATCCGGCCGACCAGCAAGACCGACTACATCAACCAGCGAGTCGAGCTGCCGCCGCAATTGTTCTCGCACAACGATCAGCAACAGTACTGGCAGGTCTCGCGCACCGGCGTGGGGCGCGGCTACGGTTGGGCCGGACACATCGCCGACCTGCTGCGCGACGCCAATCCCGACGCTTTCATTCCGATGTCGGTGTCGTTGAACACCGAGAGCGTGTTGCAGCGCGCGAGCCAGTCCAGCCAGTACGTGATCGGCAACGACGGCCCGCGCGAGTTCAGCCGTTTCGAATGGGATGCCGACAGCCGCCGCGCCTTCCTGGAGCTGATGGCGCCCGGCGCGCAGCAGCACGTGTTCGGACGCAGCTATGCCGGCGCGTTCCGCCGCGCGCGCGAGAACGCCTCGGCGGTGGCCACCGCGCTGGAATCTTCCGGGCCGTTGCAGACTGCGTTCCCGGATTCGGACCTGGGCACCCAGTTGAAGATGGTGGCGAGGCTGATCAAGGTGCGCCAGGTGCTGGGGCTGAAGCGGCAGGTGTTCTTCGTGTCGATGGGCGGATTCGACCATCACGACGGCTTGCTCAACGACCAGCCGGGGTTGCTGGCGCGGGTGTCGCAGGCGATGACCGCGTTCCATGCCGCCACCGCCGAGTTGGGCGTGGCCGACAAGGTCACCTCGTTCACCGCCTCGGATTTCGGCCGCACCTTGTCGTCCAACGGCGACGGTTCCGATCACGGTTGGGGCGGGCATCACCTCATCGTCGGCGGCGCGGTCCGCGGCGGCCGGTTCTACGGCACGATGCCGACCTTGATCAACGGCGGCGACGACGACGCGGGCTGGGGTCAGATCATTCCGACCACGCCGGTGGATTTGTACGCGGCGACCTTGGCCAAGTGGTTCGGGGTGGGCGATTCGGAGCTGGATTTGATCTTCCCGAATCTGCCGAACTTCAATCCGCGGCGGGATTTGGGGTTCATGGGGTGAGTGCGGGCGCTTGCGGGCCGATGGCTCGCGGGTGCGCGAATGCCGGGGCGCCCAGCGCCCTGGCGGGCTGTTGGGGCCTTCAGCGGGATCTCTCCAGAACGTCATTCCCGCGAAGGCGGGAATCCAGAGACTTCAGCGCCATGCATCCAGGTCGTCATTCCCGCGAAAGCGGGAATCCAGCGACTTCAAGCGTTCTCGCACGAAAGGCACTGGATTCCCGCCTTCGCGGGAATGACGGTAGGTAGGTGTGCGGCTTCTTGTCGCACGCGCTCAAGGCAGAAGCAAAAGCCTGAGCCTCAAGCCTTCAGCGCCATCGCTCCAGAACGTCATTCCCGCGAAGGCGGGAATCCAGAGACTTCAGCGTCATCCATCCAGATCGTCATTCCCGCGAACGCGGGAATCCAGCGACTTCAAACGTTCTCGCACGAAAGGCACTGGATTCCCGCGTTCGCGGGAATGACGGTAGGGGGGGTACGCTGTTGCTGGCTTCGGCTTCGAATTGAAGCAGGGACCGGAACCTCGCTGCTCAAAGCATCCGATGCATCACCAACACATCCACCAGCCCCAGGCTGACATGCCGGAACGCCCCAGGCACCCGGCCGACGATGTCGAACCCGTGCTTCTGCCACAGATGCACCGCCGCGGCGTTGCTGCTGACCACGTAGTTGAACTGCATCGCCACGAACCCGGCCTTGCGCGCCTGGGCCAGCGAGTGGTCGCACATGACCGAGCCCACGCCTTGCCCCCAGGCGCGCTCGGCGACCATGTAGCTGGCGTTGGCGACGTGGTCGCCGCGGCCGGGCTGGTTGGGGCCGAGTTTGTAGCAGCCCAGGGTCTCGCCGGTGTCGGCTTCGGCGATGAAGGTGCGGTACGGCGGCGAGGTCCACATCGTCCGCGCGCGCTGCATCGATAGATCGGCCGGGTAGTTGTAACTCTCGCCGCGCGCGAGCACTTCGCGGAAAATCGGCCACACGCGCTCGAATTCGTCGGGGCCGATTTCGCGGATGAGGAAGTCGCGATCCATGCGGGGTTCCTTGTTTCGAAAAGTCAGGAGACGGCCCGATCGTCGCTCAGCAAGACCCGTCCGCGCAAGGAATTGGACAGCGCCTCGGTGATGGTCACCTCGACGAACTGGCCGATCAGGCGCTGCGGCGCGGGGAAATTCACCGAACGCATGTTCTCGGTCTTGCCGGTGAGTTCGTTGGGATCCTTGCGCGAGGGGCCCTCGACCAGCACCCGCTGGACGCTGCCGACCATGGCCTGGGAGATGCGCATGGAGTTGGCGTTGATGGTCGCCTGCAAACGCGACAGGCGCGCATGCTTTTCGGCGTCGCTGACGCTGTCTTCCAGGTCGGCGGCCGGGGTGCCGGGGCGGCGCGAATAGATGAACGAGAACGATTGGTCGAAGCCGACGTCCTCGATCAGCTTCATGGTCTTCTCGAAATCCGCCTCGGTCTCGCCGGGGAAGCCGACGATGAAGTCCGAGGAGATCGAAATGTCCGGACGCACCGCGCGCAGCTTGCGGATCTTCTGCTTGAATTCCAGCGCGGTGTAGCCGCGCTTCATCGCCGCCAGGATCCGGTCGCTGCCGGCCTGGACCGGCAGGTGCAGATAGTTGGCCAACTGCGGCACGTCGCGGTAGGCCTCCACCAGCGAGTCGCTGAATTCCAGCGGGTGCGAGGTGGTGAAGCGGATCCGGTCGACGCCGTCGATCTCGGCGATGGTGCGGATCAGCAGGCCCAGGTCGGCGACTTCGCCGTCCTCGCCGTACGGCCCGCGGTAGGCGTTGACGTTCTGGCCGAGCAGATTGACCTCGCGCACGCCTTGCGCGGCCAGCTGCGCCACTTCCACCAGCACGTCCTCGAACGGCCGGCTGACTTCTTCGCCGCGGGTGTAGGGCACCACGCAGAACGAGCAGTACTTGCTGCAGCCTTCCATGATCGAGACGAACGCGCTGGGGCCTTCGGCGCGCGGCTCGGGCAGGCGGTCGAACTTTTCGATCTCCGGAAAGCTGATGTCGACCTGTGGCTGGCCGGTTTCGCGCTTGGCCCGGATCAGCTCGGGCAGGCGGTGCAGGGTCTGCGGGCCGAACACCAGATCGACGTAGGGCGCGCGCTTGACGATGGCCGCGCCTTCCTGCGAAGCGACGCAGCCGCCGACGCCGATGATGACCGGGCGGTCGCCCTGCTTGTGCTGTTTCCAGCGGCCGAGCTGGCTGAACACCTTTTCCTGGGCCTTCTCGCGGATCGAGCAGGTGTTGATCAGGATGACGTCGGCCTCGGCCGCGTCGTTGGTGAGTTCCAGACCGTCGCTGGCGGCGAGCACGTCGGCCATCTTGGCCGAGTCGTACTCGTTCATCTGGCAACCGTGGGTCTCGATGAACAGCTTCTTGGCGCCGGGCCGGGACGGCTGGGCGGCGCCCGCGGCGGGTGCCGTGGGCAGAGGGTGCAGGTCGGTCATGGCGGTCCGGGTCCGGGAGGGGCGGTGGTTAATCCGCGCCGGAGTGGCTAGGGGGGGGCGAGGAGTGAGCTGAGAGGAGTGAGGAGTGAGCAAAGGCACGCGCCTTCCGCTTTTACTCACTCCTCACTCCTCTCAGCTCACTCCTCGCCCCAGTATAGCCGCCGGTCGTTCCAAGCCGCGGCCGCGGTCACGTTTCCGGATCAAGGACTTGGCAGCGCCGGCCGGGCGGGGGACACTCCCGCCGATGAGGGGGAGCGCACTGATTCTGGGGATCGTCTGCCTGCTGGCGTTGGCGCCGGCGGTGGCGGGCACCGTTTGGAAGTGCGAGACCGCCAGCGGCGAGCGCAGCTACGTCAGCAAGAAGGTCAAGGGCGCCAAGTGCGTGGTCGCCAGCCAGTACACCGCGGCGGCCAAGCGGATGCGCAATCCGACCCCGGTCTCGTACGCGCCGCCGGCACCGGCGGTGGGCGCGCTGACCGCCCGCACCGATGTCGCCGGGGTGCCGGCCTCGATCCACAACAATCCGCCGGCCACCTTTAATGGTGCGGCCGCGGCGATGGCGGCGGGCGGTTTGAAGCCGACCCTGCCCGCGGCCGGCGCGCCGGTCGAAACCTCGGCCGCGGCGCCCGCGCCGGTGGCCGCGGGCGCGCCGATCCGCCAGCCCGCGCCGACCCGGCTGGTGCAAGGGCAGGTTTATTCGTATGTCCAGGACGGCGTTCGCCACTACACCAGCAAGCGCCCCAAGGGCCTGGCCAGCGCCACCGCGGTGCGCACCATCCGCTACAGCTTCATCGAGACCTGCTTCGCCTGCATGGCCCAGCCCGGGGTCAACTTCGGCACCCTGCGGCTGAACACGGCGGCGTACTCGGCCGAGATCGCCGCGGCGGCGCGCCAGCACGGGGTCGAGGAGGCGATCGTGCGCGCGATCATCCACGCCGAATCGGCCTACAACCCCAACGCGCTGTCGCGGGTGGGCGCGCAGGGGCTGATGCAGCTGATGCCGGCGACGGCGCGGCGGTTCGGCGTCGGCAACGCCTTCGACGCCAATCAGAACATCCAGGGCGGGGTGCAGTATCTGGCCTGGCTGCTCAAGCGTTTCAACGGCGATCTGACCCTGGCCGCGGCCGGCTATAACGCCGGCGAGGGCGCGGTCGACAAGTACCGCGGCGTGCCGCCGTATTCGGAAACCCAGCGCTACGTGCAGCGCGTGGCGGTGTTGGCGCAGCGCTACCGCTCGGCGGTGGTGGCGCGTTGAACGCCGGCGGTCGGGCCTTGGCCTGATCTGCAGCGGTTCGCGCTGGCGACAGCGTTGTCTTGCCGGGGGCGGGGAATCGGCGCAATCCCGAAGGTCGGGCCGGCGGTCGACGGGCTCACAGCGTCCTTCTTTCCCACCTCCCAAGCCCTAAGCCGCCGCTGCGGCCGCGCCGAAGCCGGCAAAACAAGGCTTGCGGTGGGCGAGGGCCGCGCCCCGGGCGCACCGTGTCGGCAATTTGCAATAGCGCGGATTGTCGCGCCCTTAACGGTTCCGCTACACTTCCCCGTCTTTTGAGCCGCCAGCCTTTCGCCAGTGGTTGTGTTTGGTTAGCCAATGGTTCCGGGTAGTGCGGCGTTAACTTCGAATTGCAGCTTTCGCGGAGTGCCGGATGGCCAACCAAGGGGTCCACGATCCTATTAACACGGGCCGACGTCGGTTCCTGACCGCGACCACGGCAGTGGTCGGCGCGGTCGGAGCCGGCTTTGCAGCGGTGCCCTTCATCAAGTCCTGGAATCCCAGCGCGCGCGCCAAGCTCGCCGGCGCTCCGGTGACCGCCGACATCAGCGCCCTGGCCGAAGGCCAGCGTCTGGTTCTGGAGTGGCGCGGTCAGCCGATCTGGATCGTCAAGCGCTCGGAGGCCATCCTCAAGGCGTTGCCGACCCTGGACGGCCACCTGCGCGATCCCAAGTCCGAAAACAAGGACCAGCAGCCCGCCTACATCCACGGCGAGCTGCGTTCGATCAAGCCGAACATCTCGGTGCTGGTCGGCCTGTGCACCCACCTGGGCTGCTCGCCGGAAATGAAGGCGGAAATCCGCCCCGAACCGTTCGATCCGGAATGGAAGGGCGGCTACTTCTGCCCCTGCCACAAGTCGCGCTTCGACATGGCCGGCCGCGTGTTCCAGGGCGTGCCCGCGCCGACCAACCTGCTGGTGCCTCCGCACCACTACGAGAACGACAACACGATCGTGATCGGCGTCGATCCGGCGAAGGGGGCATAAGCCATGGCCAACATCCTGACTCGTACCGCCAACAACGTCTTCGATTGGGTCACCGCTCGCGCGCCCGGCATGATGCCGGTCTATCGCAAGCACATGACCGAGTACTACGCGCCGAAGAACTTCAACCTCTGGTACTACTTCGGCTCGCTCGCGCTGCTGGTGCTGGTCAACCAGATCGTCACCGGCATCTTCCTGACGATGCACTTCAAGCCGTCCGCGGCCGAAGCGTTCTCGTCGGTCGAATACATCATGCGCGACGTGGAGTGGGGCTGGCTGATCCGCTACATGCACTCCACCGGCGCATCGCTGTTCTTCATCGTCGTCTACCTGCACATGTTCCGCGGCCTGCTGTACGGCTCGTACCAGAAGCCGCGCGAGCTGGTGTGGATCCTGGGCATGCTGATCTATCTGGTGCTGATGGCCGAAGCCTTCATGGGCTACGTGCTGCCGTGGGGCCAGATGTCGTTCTGGGGCGCCAAGGTCATCATCTCGCTGTTCGGCGCCATCCCGGTGATCGGCAACGGCCTGACCGAGTGGATCATGGGCGACTACCTGCCTGGCGACGCCACCCTCAACCGCTTCTTCGCCCTGCACGTGATCGCGCTGCCGCTGGTGCTGTTGCTGCTGGTGGTGCTGCACCTGGGCGCGCTGCACGAAGTCGGTTCCAACAACCCCGACGGCGTGGACATCAAGTACGGCCCGAAGGGCAACCGCTGGGATCCGAACAAGCCCGCCGACGGCATTCCGTTCCACCCGTACTACACGGTCAAGGACCTGGTCGGCGTCGGTTTCTTCCTGATCCTGGCCGCCTTCATCATCTTCTTCGCTCCGGCGATGGGCGGCTGGTTCCTGGAACACGACAACTTCACCGAGGCCAACCGCCTGGTGACGCCTGAGCACATCAAGCCGGTCTGGTACTACACCCCGTACTACGCGATGTTGCGGGTGATCCCGCACAAGCTGTCGGGCGTGCTGGTGATGTTCGCGGCGATCGCGATCCTGTTCCTGGTGCCGTGGCTGGACCGCTGCAAGGTCAAGTCGGTGCGGTACCGCGGCGTGATCAGCAAGTTCATGCTGATGATGCTGGCGGTGTGCTTCATCTGGCTGGGCAAGATCGGCGCCGGCCCGGGTACCGACCCGGTCGAAACCATCATCGGCCGTGTGCTGACCTTCCTGTACTTCGCCTTCTTCATCACCATGCCGCTGTGGACCAAGATCGACAAGACCAAGCCGGTGCCTGCCCGGGTGACGATGCATGACTAAGAACAGCCAGCCTCTCGGGAAAACCCGCATCGTGAAGAAGCTCGCCACTTTCGCCGCCGGCCTGCTCGTGTCGGTCACCGCCTACGCTTCCGGCGGCGGCGCGCTGTTGCAGTCGGGCACCGATCTGAACGATCGCGCCTCGCTGCAGCGCGGCGCCCAGCTGTACATGAACTACTGCTCGGGCTGCCACTCGCTCAAGTACCTGCGCTACTCGCGCATGGCCGAGGACCTGGGCCTGACCGAAGACGAGGTGATGAACAACCTCAACTTCACCGGCGCCAAGTTCGGCGAGCAGATCCAGGTCAACCTGACCCCGGAACACGCCAATCAGTGGTTCGGCAAGATGCCGCCGGACCTGAGCCTGATCACCCGCGTGCGCGGCAGCGACTGGGTCTACACCTACCTCAACCAGTTCTACCTGGATGAGTCGCGTCCGCTGGGCTGGAACAACAAGCTGTTCCCGAACGCCTCCATGCCCAACCCGCTGTGGGAGCTGCAGGGCCTGCAGCACGCCGAGTTCGGCGAGCCGGACAAGGCCACCGGCGAGCGTCCGGTGCACGGGCTCAGCGTGACCCAGCCCGGCAAGCTCGACGCCGAAGGCTTCAAGACCGCGACCCGCGATATCACCACCTTCCTCGAGTACGCCGGCGAGCCGGCCGCCCTCAAGCGTCAGAGTCTCGGCGTTTGGGTGATCCTGTTCCTGGCGTTGTTCACCTTCATCGCGTATCTGTTGAAGACCGAGTACTGGCGCGACGTGGAGCATTGATGTCGTCCGACTGGAAAACCCGCGCCATCGGCGCGGGTTTTCCGCTAGGGTTGTCGGTCTAGCGAGCCGACAGCTTCAGCAAAGCTGGACGGGTACAGGCTCGGGGCCGTGACGACCTTCCACAGAGGGTGGAGGGCGTCTTGCGACTGGCGGATTCCGGTCGCTGGAGAGGTCGATGATGGCGGCGAGCCCCCGTATGCGTAATGCCCTGACTCTGTTTTCGTCCACCGATTGCGTGCTGTGCCACCGCGTCAGGCTGGTTCTGGCGGCCAAGGGCGTCACCTACGATCTGATCCCGGTCGACCCGCAGAATCCGCCCGAAGACCTCGTCGATCTCAACCCCTACCACTCGGTGCCGACCCTGGTCGAACGCGACCTGGTGCTGTACGCCGCCAGCGTGGTCAGCGAATACCTGGACGAGCGCTACCCGCATCCGCCGCTGATGCCGGTCGATCCGCTCTCGCGCGCCCGCCTGCGCTTGGCGATGCTGCGCCTGGAGCACGACTGGGTGCCGCAGGTGCAGGCCATCCAGATGGGCAACAAGGTCCAGGCCGAGGCCGCACGCAAGCGGCTCAAGGAACTGCTGACCGCGTCGGTGCCGCTGTTCAAGGCCAGCAAGTTCTTCCTCAACCCGGAAATGAGCCTGGCCGACTGCGCCATGGCGCCGATCATCTGGCGCCTGCCGTCGCTGGACGTGCCGCTGCCGAAGGACGGCAAGGCGATCGAGGATTACGGCAACCGGATCTTCCGCAACCCCGGCTTCACCCGCAGCCTGACCGACCAAGAGCGCAAGCTGCGCGAGATGCCGGCTTAAGGCGCCGATTCGGCAGCCCGATTCCGCCGAAATCCCCTCGGCTCGCATGCGCGCGGCGAGCCGGCCGCGCGGTCGCCGCGACGGGCGCGCCGAGCGTCGGCGAACCGAGCCTTCGCCGCGGGCGGGACGTGCAACGAAGCGGTTTCCGACCGCCTGCCGGCCGGCGCTTTAGCGTTAAAATGCGCGCATGACCGAAAGCAGCGCACCGATGACCAGCCACCGCCCCTACCTGTTGCGGGCGCTGTACGAGTGGATCGCCGACAACGGCATGACCCCGCACCTGCTGGTCGATGCCACCCGTCCGGCGGTGCAGGTGCCGGCGCACGCGGTCAAGGACGGCAAGATCGTGCTCAACGTCGCCGCGCGCGCGGTCTCGCATCTGGAAATGGGCAACGACTTCATCCGTTTCAGCGCCCGCTTCGGCGGCGTCAGCCATCCGGTGTCGGTGCCGGTCGGCGCGGTGCTGGCGATCTACGCGCGCGAAACCGGGCAGGGCATGGCCTTGCCGGAAGACGTGAACCTGGGCGAAGACGGGTTGGATGAGGATCTGGACGACGCCGAGTCGGTGTCGCCGCCGATGCTCAGCGCCGTGCCCAGCGACCCCGCGTCGGAAGGCGACGACGACGGCCCGCAGCCGCCGACGCCCTCGCCGCGTCGCGGCGGGCATTTGCGCATCGTCAAGTAAGTCGTTGCTCTCCCTTCTCCCGCCTAGCGGGAGAAGGTGCCCGGAGGGCGGATGAGGGCGCGCGACAGTTACGCTCCTTCGCAGGCCAGGCCACGCATGCCCTCACCCCAGCCCTCTCAGCCTTGCACACCCTTCGGGCGCCGCAAGCGGGAGAGGGAGCAAGAGCAAAAGCGGCTCAGTGCAACTGCGTCGGCTCTCTCGACACCGGCCCGCTAAACGCAACCAACTTATCCCCACGCAAAATCAACCGGCCAATGTGCCGATCCTCGCCATCGATCGAATAATCGAACCGAAACGTCCGCTCGAACCCGAGCCACCCGCTTTCCCGGCGAATCACCCGCAACCCGATCGCGTGCACGCTCTGATCCAGCCACTGCACCCCGGCTTTCGCGCAGGCATTGCGGCCGACCACCTCGGCGCGTTCGGCGGCGGCGCGCCCCGCGCTCCAGAACGAGAACGCGGCGGCGCCGAAAATCATCAGTAGGATCAAGGTAGGCATGGCATTTAGACGAGGAGTGAGCGCAGAGGAGTGAGGAGCGAGTAAAAGCATCGCCGACCGGGGATTTTTGCCTTTACTCGCTCCTCACTCCTCTGCGCTCACTCCTGGCTCCAAAGTAGGCATGGCAGGGTTCTGGAGACGGCCGGCGGCGAACGCAAGGCCTCAACCGGCCGCGGCGGCCGGCGGCGGGCCGAGTTTCAGCGAAAGGTCGATGGCGCGCACATGTTTGGTCAGCGCGCCGATCGAGATGCAGTCCACGCCGTCTTCGGCGATGCCGCGCAGGGTGGTGAAGTCCACGCCGCCCGACACCTCCAGCGGGATCCGCCCGTCGAACGGCGATGCGTGCGCGATCGCCACCGCGGCGCGGCGGTCGTCGGCGGAGAAGTCGTCGATCAGGATGCGGTCGCAGCCGTGGCTCAGCGCCTCGCGCAGTTGGTCGAGGGTCTCGACCTCGACGATCAGCGGCAGCGCCGGATGTTTGGCCCGCGCCGCGCCGATCGCCGCGGCGATCGAGCCGGCCGCGCGGATGTGGTTTTCCTTGAGCATCACCGCGTCGTACAAACCGATGCGGTGATTGACCCCGCCGCCGACCCGGACCGCGTACTTCTGCGCCAGGCGCAGCCCGGGCAGGGTCTTGCGGGTGTCGAGGATCTTGGCGCCGGTGCCGGCGACGGCGGCGACGTACTGCGAGGTGACCGTGGCCACCGCCGACAGGGTCTGCATGAAGTTCAACGAGGCGCGCTCGGCGCTGACCAGGGCGCGGGCGCGGCCCTGCAAGGTGGCCAGGACCGTGCCCTTGGCGACGGATTGGCCCTCGGCCACCCGCCAGTCGATCCGGACCATCGGGTCCAGCGCGCGATGGCAGGCCTCGAACCACGGCCGCCCGCACACCACCGCGTCTTCCTTGCACAGCAGGTAGGCGATATCGGCCGCGTCCGGCAGCAACTCGGCGGTGACGTCGCCGCTGCCCAGATCCTCGGCCAGGGCGTCGGCGACGTCGGCCTCGATCTCGGCCTGCGGCGGCGGGGTCAGCTCGCGCGCGTCGGCGGTGTTCATGCGCCCGGGAAACCGTCGATCTGGGCGGTGGCCAGGGCGTTTTCCGAATCCAGCAGCGCAATGCCGTCGTCGACGATGTAGACGATCTTGCGGTCGCGGGTGATCAGCGCCTCGCGCAGCGGCTGGGACTGGGCGTCGCCGCTGCCGCGGACCACGCCGCCGGCGGCGATCGCGGCATTCAGCGCCTGCAGGCCGCGGCCGTCCAGCGGCAGCAGCGGTTGGCGGGTGGTGGGGCAGACGAGCAGGTCGAGCAATTTGCGATCCATACGGTGCGGTGCCGGTACGACGGGACAGGGCGTTAGAATACGTCTTTGCGCCAAGGCACGTCCCATGTCCCCAGCCCAGAGTTCCGCCTCCACTTCCGCTCCGCAGCCGCTGGTCGGCATCGTCATGGGCTCGCGCTCGGACTGGGAGACCATGCAGCACGCCGCCGCCAAGCTCGAAGCGCTGGGCGTTCCGCATGAGGTGCGGGTGGTCTCGGCGCATCGCACCCCGGATGTGTTGTTCGAATACGCCGACACGGCCGCCTCGCGCGGTCTGCGCGCGATCATCGCCGGCGCCGGCGGCGCGGCGCATTTGCCGGGCATGCTGGCGGCCAAGACCGCGGTGCCGGTGCTCGGCGTGCCGGTGCAGTCCAAGGCGCTCAACGGCATGGACTCGCTGCTGTCGATCGTGCAGATGCCGGCCGGCATCCCGGTCGCCACTTTCGCCATCGGCAACGCCGGCGCGGCCAATGCCGCGCTGTTCGCCGCGGCCTTGCTGTCGCCCGAGCATCCCGCCATCGGCGCGGCGCTGAGCGCGTTCCGCGCCCGCCAGACCGACGACGTGCTGGCCAACGACGACCCGCGCCAATGACCACTGTCGGCATTCTCGGAGGCGGGCAGCTGGCCCGCATGCTCGCATTGTCCGGCGCGCCGCTGGGCTTGCGCTTTTTGGTGCTGGACAGCGCCGAAGACGCCTGCGCCGGCCAGTTCGCGCCGATGGTGGTCGGCGACTACACCGATCAGGCCGCGCTCGACGAATTCGCGTCCAACATCGACGTGGCCACCTTCGATTTCGAAAACGTCCCGGCCGAATCGGCGCATTGGCTGGCCGAGCGCCGTCCGGTGTTCCCGAGCCCGCGCGCGCTGTCGGTGGCGCAGGACCGCCTGGCCGAGAAGACCCTGTTCGTCGACCTCGGCATCCCGGTGCCGGATTTCGCCGCGATCAGCACCCGTGAGTCGCTCGACGCCGCATTGGCCAAGATCGGCACGCCCTGCATCCTCAAGACCCGCCGCCTGGGTTACGACGGCAAGGGCCAGTTCCGGATCAAGACCCCGGCCGACGCCGATGCGGCCTGGGCCGCGCTCGGCGCGCAGGCGGAGAAGGTCGGCCTGATCCTGGAAGGCTTCGTCGCCTTCGAGCGCGAACTGTCGGTGGTCGCCGTGCGCGGCCGCGACGGCGAATTCCGCGCCTGGCCGCTGACCGAAAACTGGCATGTCGACGGCGTGCTGTCGGCGAGCCTGGCGCCCGCGCGCGCCGATGAGGCGCTGGCCGCGACCGCGATCGCGCACGCGCGCAAACTCGCCGACGCCCTGGATTACGTCGGCGTGTTCGCGCTGGAACTGTTCTGCCGCGACGGCGTGCTGCTGGCCAACGAACTAGCCCCGCGCGTGCACAACTCCGGCCACTGGACCATCGAAGGCGCCGAGACCTCGCAATTCCAGAATCACCTGCGCGCCGTGCTCGGCCTGCCGCTGGGCGATACCCGCATGCTCGGCCACGCCTGCATGCTCAACTGGATCGGCGCGATGCCCGAAGCAGGCGCGGTGTTGAGCGAAGCCGGCGGGCATTGGCACGACTACGGCAAGCAGCCGCGCGACGGTCGCAAAGTGGGGCATGCGACATTGCGCGCGGATTCGCCGCAGGAATTGGCCGATGCCTTGGGCCGGGTCGGCGATGCGCTCGATCGGCGTGCGCAGGTCGAGCCGGTGATCGCGCGGTTGGCGTGACCGGCGCGGACTGAATTCGTCGCCCGCCGGATCGTGGCGGGCGTCGAAACCAGCGCAGGCTTCGTTTGGCGTGATAGCGCTGAGTGGTACCGCGCTGCCTTTTGTTTTCGTGTGCAGTCGAATGCAAGGAATGCATCAGTCCCATGATCATCGCCCCCACACGCCGCCGGCGCCGCGCGAGGCATAAACCGGCCTGGTTATTGCGTCCGGACGGCCTGTACATCATCGCCTTGTTGTTGTTCCTGGGCGCGCTGGTCTGGATGCTGCTGGTCGACTTGATGTGCGGCATCGGCGGCGATTGTTCCTGCGCAGGATCGGGCGCGTCGGCGCAATGGAAGATCGCCGGGCGCGTCTGGCTGGGCTTGACGGCGCTGGCCTTCGTCCTGGCCGCTGCTTATCTGCGGCGGTATGGCGCCTGGTTGCGCCGCGAGCGCAGGACCACCTGGCCGAAATTGATCGGCAATGCGTTCGTGTTTTCGGTGATGGGCGCGATGCTGGTGTCGCTGCACGTCATCGGATGGGCGAACATCACCGGCCCGCAGCGGCCAGCTCATTACCAGGGGCCGGTAATCGACAAGAGGGTTCATCGCGGTAAATCGACCAGTTACGAGGTGGTCGTGCGCGACGTCGCTCGCGATCAGGACATCAGAATCGGCGTGGGCGGACTGGTGTACGACGCGGTCCGCATCGGCGATACGGCCAGTTGCGAATGGCTGACGGGCCGCTGGGGCATGGTGTACCGCTGGGAGCGCGGCGGCCCGCGCGGTTGCGACTTCCGCGCGTCCGCGCTTTCCGGCGCCAGCGGGGTGGCGGGCGGCCCGTCGCGCTGCGGCCAGACGGCCGGCTGCGATCGCCGCTGAGCCGTGCGCCATGGCCAAAATAAAACGGCCGGGTTTCCCCGGCCGTTTCGGTATCGCGATGAGGCCGCGGCTTACTTCAGGTTCGAAGCCACGAAGTCCCAGTTGACCAGGTTCCAGAACGCCTCGACGTACTTCGGACGGGCGTTGCGGTAGTCGATGTAGTAGGCGTGTTCCCACACGTCGCAGGTCAGCAGCGCGGTGTCTTCGCCGGTCAGCGGGGTGGCGGCGTTGGGGGTGCTGACCAGGGCGACCGAGCCGTCCGGGCGCTGCACCAGCCAAGCCCAGCCCGAGCCGAAGGTGCCGATGGCGGTCTTGGTGAACTCTTCCTTGAACTTGGCGAAATCGCCGAAGGCCTTGTTGATGAGTTCGGCCAGCTTGCCGGTCGGCTCGCCGCCGCCCTTGGGCGACAGGCAGTTCCAGTAGAAGGTGTGGTTCCAGATCTGCGCGGCGTTGTTGAACATGCCGCCCTGCGACTTCTTGATGATCTCTTCCAGCGACAGCGAGGCGAACTCGGTGCCTTCGATCATCTTGTTGAGATTGTCGACGTAGGCCTTGTGGTGCTTGCCGTAGTGGAAGTCGATGGTCTCGCCGGAGATGGTGGGTTCCAGCGCGGTGCGGTCGTAGGGCAGGGCAGGCAATTCGATGGCCATTGGCGGGCTCCTAAAGATTCAAGGGGGGCTGGCTAGCGGAGGACGCCGCGGCCGGCGTTCCGCCCCCGGGACGATGGAGTTCCGGGCCGGGACGCGTCGGCGGCGCCATGAAGGCTTACAATTCATATTCTATCCCCACGTTTGCTTACCGAACCGTCAAAGTCGGCAACAAACCTTCGCAGGAGCAGTACCCATGTCCGTGATGGAACGGATTCAGGCCGAAGTCGAAGCCCATCCGATCGTGCTTTTCATGAAGGGCACCGCGCAGTTTCCGATGTGCGGCTTTTCCAGCCGCGCCGTGCAGGCGCTCAAGTCCGCCGGCGCGACCGCGCTGCACACCGTCAACGTGCTGGAAGATCCGGAAATCCGCGCCAATTTGCCGCGTTATTCGAACTGGCCGACGTTCCCGCAGTTGTTCATCCACGGCGAGTTGATCGGCGGTTGCGACATCACCCTGGAGCTGTTCGAGTCCGGTGAACTGGCGCGCATGATCAGCGAGACCCAATCGCAGTGAGTTCCGCTACCGCCAGCCCGAATGCCGCATCCGACGGCGCGCCGCGGGCGTTGGCCGAGCGCGTGGTGCTGGTCACCGGCGCCAACGGCGGCCTGGGCGCGGCCGCGGCCCAGGCCTGCGCCAGCGCCGGCGCCACGGTGGTGTTGCTGGGCCGCAAAGTGCCCAAGTTGAACCGGGTCTACGACGCGCTGCTGCCGCTGGGCCCGGAACCGCTGTTGTATCCGCTGGACCTGGAAGGCGCCCAGCCCGACGACTACGCCGAGATGGCCGCGCGGATCGAAAGCGAGCTCGGCCGTCTGGACGGCGTGCTGCATTGCGCCGCCGATTTCCCCGGCCTGACCCCGCTGGCGCAGACCGATCCGGCCGCGTTCGCGCGCGCCGTGCACGTCAATCTGACCGCGCCGTGGTGGCTGTCGCAGGCCTGCCTGCCGCTGCTGGCCAAGTCCGCCGACGCCGCCCTGGTGTTCGCCCTGGACGACCCGCAGCGGGTCGGACAGGCCTATTGGGGCGGGTACGGCGCTGCCCAGCACGGTCTGGCCGCGCTGGTCGGCATGCTGCATGCCGAGTTGGCCAATTCCTCGATCCGGGTCGCCGGCCTGCGCCCCGGGCCGATGCGCACGCCGCTGCGTTCGCGCGCCTATGTCGAAGAAAACGACCGCTCCGCGCGCGAACCGGGCGCTTATGCCCCGGCCTGCGTGAGTCTGCTCTCGGCCGAGGGCGCGGCGCACCGCGGCCAGGTCTGGGCTCCGAGCCTGTAAGGCCGCGTCGCCATGACCATCGCTTCGGCCGCGCTGCTGTTGTTCATCATCCTCGACCCGCTGGGCAACATCCCGGTGTTCCTGAGCCTGTTGCGCGGGCTGCCGCCCAAGCGCCAGCGGATCGTGCTGGCGCGCGAGCTGCTGATCGCGCTGGGCGTGCTGATGCTGTTCCTGTGGGGCGGCAAATACGCCCTGGAGCTGATGCATCTGCGCCAGGAATCGGTCTCGATCGCCGGCGGCATCGTCTTGTTCCTGATCGGCATCCGGATGATCTTCCCGCCGCCGGAAGGGCTGATGGGCGAGATCCCCGACGGCGAGCCGTTCATCGTGCCGATGGCGATCCCCTTGGTCGCCGGTCCCTCGGGCATGGCCGCGGTCATGCTGATGGGCA
This sequence comes from Pseudomonas sp. CGJS7, assembly GCF_036961695.1. NCBI lineage: Bacteria > Pseudomonadati > Pseudomonadota > Gammaproteobacteria > Pseudomonadales > Pseudomonadaceae > Pseudomonas > Pseudomonas sp. CGJS7. Next base: position 53,797 of record NZ_JBAMDI010000023.1, read on the forward strand.
GCAACGACCCCTCGCGCCTGGGCGACTGGAGCCTGGCGCTGATGATCGCCTGGGGCGCCACCGCGGCGATCCTGTTCTCGGCCACCGTTCTGTACAAGCTGCTGGGCCGGCGCGCCTTGATCGCGATCGAGCGCCTGATGGGCATGTTGCTGGTGGCGATTTCGGTGCAGATGATCCTGGACGGCCTGGGGGCTTATTTGCCGGGACCGCCCTGACGGCTGGTAATCGCTGAGGCGCGAACTGAGGCCTGCCGATCCGGCGGGCCTCGTCGTTTAGGGCGGCAAACCCTGAATCTGCATCGCCGCCATACGCTGGCGGCACCTAACTGGCACCTCCCGCGCGCCCGCTTATACAACTTTGCGCTGCGTGCCGGTTCACCTGTGGACGCCATCACCGTGTGACAAGGCTTGATGTCGGTCACGTCTCTGTCACACAGCCTGCCTAGCCTGTTAAACTGCTGTTAACCCGGCCGGCCACAGGTCGCGCGGGTCAGGGGCTAGCCATTCCAAAAAACCTCGTGCAAGGCAGCGGCGCGAAGCCGCGCCTGCCGATAACTCGCCACGCATTCCACCTCCTGAGGCCACTGTAATGACTCATCCGAACCGCGTCCGCATGTCCAAGCTCACGCTTGGCTTGCTCGCAGTACTCGCCACCGCTCCGGTATTCGCGCAGAGCACCTCCGCCGGCATCGCCGGCCGCGTGCTCGGCAGCGACGGCCAGCCGGTGCCGAACGCCGAAGTGACGATCACCCACACCGAGTCGGGCACCGTCAGCCGCGCCACCACCGGCGCCGACGGCCGTTACAACGCGCGCGGTCTGCGCGTGGGCGGCCCGTACACCGTCGTCATCAACAAGGAAGGCGCCGGCACCGCGAGTCAGGATGGCGTTTACCTGAACCTGGACAAGGTCAACGAAGTCGACGTGGCCCTGAACAACTCGGTCACCACCCTGGACTCGGTCCAGGCCGTGGCCGGCCTGGGTTCGGAAGTGTTCTCCTCCAACAAGATGGGCGCCGGCTCGATCGTCACCCGCGAACAGCTGGAGTCGATGCCGACCGTCAACCGCAACCTGCAGGACTTCGTCCGCCTCGATCCGCGCGTTGTGCAGACCGACAAGTCGCGCAATGAGATCTCGGTCGGCGGCCAGAACCCGCGTTACAACGTGATCCGCGTCGACGGCATCAGCACCAACGACTCCTTCGGCCTGGGCGGCAACGGCCTGCCGACGCCGAAGCAGCCGTTCTCGATGGACGTGATCGACGAAGTCTCCATCGACGTGGCCAACTACGACGTCACCATCGCCGGCGGCACCGGCGGCGTGATCAACGCCGTCACCAAGTCGGGCACCAACGAATTCCACGGTTCGGTCTACGGCATCTACCGCGACAACGACTGGTCGGGCAAGAACCAGAACGACGTGCGTCCGAAGCTGTTCGACAGCGAAAGCACCTACGGCGGCACCTTCGGCGGCCCGCTGGTCAAGGACAAGCTGTTCTTCTTCGCCAACTACGAGAAGTACACCGGCAAGGAAGTGTTCACCGGCAACTCCAGCTTCGGTCCTCCGGGCTCGGGCGCCAACAACATCGTCAACATCACCAACGAACAGATCGCCGAGATCATCGACATCTCCAAGTCCAAGTGGGGCTTCGATCCGGGTGGTCTGGCGCTGCCTTCGCTCGACACCAAGAGCGAGGAATACGGCATCAAGTTCGACTGGAACATCAACGACAAGCACCGCGCCAACTTCCGTTACGCGCAGAGCAAGCAGAGCACCGCGTTCCTGCAGGGCTTCGGCACCAACACCCTGGCGCTGAGCTCGTACCACTACGTGCAGGACTTCGAGTTCAAGACCTACACCGCGCAGCTGTTCAGCGACTGGACCGACAACTTCTCCACCGAAGCCAAGGTCTCGTACCGCGACTACTCGGCGGTGCGCAACCCGCAGTTCGATCTGCCGCAGATCGGCGTGCGCGTGGGCAACAACACCCTGAACTTCGGCACCGAAGAGAACACCCACGCCAACATCCTGGAAACCAAGACCTGGAACGGTTTCTTCGCCGGTAACCTGTTCCTGGGCGACCACACCGTCAAGTTCGGCGCCGACTACGAGTCCAACGAGGTCTACAACCTGTTCGGCCGCCGCATCAACGGCGTGTACACCTTCAACTCGATCGCCGACTACCGCGCCGGCCGTTCCAGCCGTTACCAGCTGTTCGCGCCGCAGGGCGGCGACGTCGACAACATGGCCGCCGGCTTCACCCAGAAGAACCTGGGCCTGTTCGTGCAGGACACCTGGGCCGCGACCGACAAGCTGAGCCTGACCTTCGGCGTGCGCTACGACCGCGCGATGGTCGACGACCGTCCGATCTACAACGCGGCCGCGTCGAACCTGTTCGGCAGCAACAACAGCAACACCATCGACGGCAGCGATCTGTGGCAGCCGCGCTTCGGCTTCAACTACACCTTCGACGCCGAGCGCCCGACCCAGCTGCGCGGCGGTATCGGCCTGTTCAAGGGCGGCTCGCCGACGGTGTGGCTGGCTAACCCGTACTCCAACAACGGCGTGTCGTACACCGACTACGTCTACACCAACGGCATCACCAACTTCAGCCCGGATCCGGCCGCTCAGTTGGGCCTGGTCAATGCCGCGGGCGTTCGCGCCGGCGCGACCCAGTCGGTCGACTTCATCGAGAAGGACCTGAGCCTGCCGTCGGTGTGGAAGGCCAACCTGGCGTTCGATACCGAACTGCCGTGGTACGGCATCGTCGCGGCGGTCGAGGGCGTGGTCACCCAGGTCAACGACGGCCTGTACTACCAGCAGCTCAACCTCGGCGGCGTGACCCGCGTCGGTCAGGACGGCCGCAACATCTATTGGGATCCCAACGGCCTGAACCCGAACAGCTGGAACCGCGACGGCAACGCCTGCTTGCGCGAAACCGGTCTGGCCGGCGGCGCGGCTTGCGCCAACAGCGGCACCAACGCACGCGCGTTGCGTTCGGGCTTCTACAACGACGCGATCATCGCCCGCAACACCAGCAAGGGCGGCAGCGAGCAGCTGACCGTGTCGTTGAACAAGCCGTTCAACAACAGCGACTGGGCCTGGGGCGTTGCGTACACCTTCACCCACGCCACCGAAGTCAGCCCGCTGACCAGCTCGACCTCCAGCTCCAACCTGGGCAACGTCGGCGTGTTCCAGGCCAACGAAGAAGTCGCCGCGCGTTCCAGCTACGAGATCCGCGACCGCTTCACCGCGAACGTGCAGTGGAAGCACGCGTTCTTCGGCGACAACAACACCATCGTCTCGCTGGTGTACGAAGGCCGCTCGGGCCGTCCGTACAGCTACGCGTTCGACAACGACGCCAACGGCGACGGCCGCTTCAACGACCTGCTGTACATCCCCAAGGGCGTGGGCGACGTGATCTTCCGCAACCCGGCCGAAGAAGCCGCGTTCTGGAACTACGTCAACGGCAACGAGTACCTGCGCAGCCACCTGGGCCAGGTCGCCCAGCGCAACGCCGCCCGCGGCGGTTGGGTGAACCAGTTCGACCTGCACGTCTCCCAGGAACTGCCGGGCTTCTGGCAGGGCCACAAGGCCGAGCTGTCGCTGGACATCATGAACATCGGCAACCTGATCAATAAGGATTGGGGCCGGGTGGAAGAAGTGGCGTTCCCGGGCATGCGCGGCGTGGTGGACTACGGCGGCATCGATCAGGCCACCGGCAAGTACATCTACCGCTTCAACACCCCGGATCCGGAACAGATCTACGACGAGAAGGGCATCTCGCGTTGGGCGGCTCAGCTGAGCTTCCGTTACCGCTTCTGATTTTGCGGTATCGTTAGCCACGAACGACGGCCGGGGGCGACCCCGGCCGTTTTTCTTTTTATGGGGCCGCCGGTTTATCCGGACCGGGCCGGACGGGGTGGGGCGGCACGGCCGCGGACACGTCCGGCACGAGCAGGCGGCCGCCGCGGCGAAGGCCAAGCTGCTAGAGTCCTTCTTCAACTAAACGATGAAAAACCCAGAGAAAACGCAATGACCGCAACCCCCACCACGGCCGTCCTGCCGACGGTCAACGCCCGCATCTATCCCAAAGGCGGGCTCGATGTCCTGTCCCGCGACGAAGTCGCGCGCCTGCGCGATGCGTCCACCGGCATGCACGACCTGCTGCGCCGCTGCGCCCTGGCGGTGCTGACCAGCGGCAGCGCCTCCGACGACCCGCGCGCGGCGCGCGAGCTGTATCCGGACTTCGACATCGAGGTCCACCAGCAGGACCGCGGCATGCGCATCGACCTGGTCAAGGCCCCGGCCATGGCCTTCGTCGACGGCGAGATCATCCGCGGCGTCGCCGAACTGCTGTTCGCGGTGGTCCGCGACCTGGCCTATACCGCGATCGAGCTCGGCAAGGGCGGCGGCCGCGACCTGGACAGCAGCGACGGCCTCACCGATTCGGTGTTCGGCCTGCTGCGCAACGCCCGCATCCTGCACCCGGCCGATCCGAATCTGGTGGTGTGCTGGGGCGGCCACTCGATCTCGCGCGACGAATACATCTACACCAAGCAGGTCGGCTACGAGCTAGGCCTGCGCGGCCTGGACATCTGCACCGGCTGCGGCCCGGGCGCGATGAAGGGGCCGATGAAGGGCGCCACCATCGCCCACGCCAAGCAGCGCAAGCGCAACATGCGCTACATCGGCATCACCGAGCCGGGCATCATCGCCGCCGAGTCGCCGAACCCGATCGTCAATCACCTGGTGATCATGCCGGACATCGAGAAGCGCCTGGAGGCCTTCGTCCGCATGGGCCACGGCATCATCGTGTTCCCCGGCGGCGTCGGCACGGCCGAGGAAATCCTGTACCTGCTCGGGATCCTGCTGCGCGAAGAAAATGCCGGTTTGCCGTTCCCGCTGATCCTGACCGGCCCGACTGCGTCGGCGCCGTACTTCCAGCAGATCGACAAATTCCTGCGCCTGACCCTGGGCGAAGCGGCGACCTCGCGCTACGAAATCATCGTCGGCGATCCCGACCTGGTGGCCAAGCGCATGGCCCACGGCATCCGCAAGGTGCGCGAGTACCGCATCGAGCAGAAGGACTCGTTCTTCTTCAACTGGTCGATCGACATTCCGCTGGCGTTCCAGCGCCCGTTCATTCCGACCCACGAAGCCATGGCCGCGCTCGACCTGCACCACGGCCGCAAGCCGCACGAACTGGCGGCGGACCTGCGCCGCGCGTTCTCCGGCATCGTCGCCGGCAACGTCAAGGAAGACGGCATGCGCCGGATCGAGGAATTCGGCCCGTTCGAAATCCACGGCGACCCGGACATGATGCAATCGCTGGACGAACTGCTGCGGGCCTTCGTCGAGCAGCGCCGGATGAAGATCGCCGGCGAATACCGGCCGTGTTACCGCGTCGTGACCTGAGCGGGAAGCGGCCCGGAAGCCCGGTAAAACCGGCGTTGTTCATTTCTTTGCAGCGAAGTGTTGACGCCGGCCGGTTCAGTGAGCATCATATGCAGCCCCGCCCGAATAGCTCAGCCGGTTAGAGCACTTGACTGTTAATCAGGGGGTCGTTGGTTCGAGTCCAACTTCGGGCGCCAAATACCGGAAGGCCTCGCAGAAATGCGAGGCCTTTTCTTTTGTCCGGATTCTTCGGTTCGGTGCGCGTGCAGTGCGCGCCGGATGGTCGCGGGAGTGGATCGACGAATCCCGCATCGCGCTCAGATTTCGTTCGCCGAGCGCGCAGGAAGCAAGCTGCGGATGCCGATTGCGGCCAGGCGGCGCTAACGGCGTTTCGAATGGATAGCGCTGTCGCGCGAAGCCGTCGGCATCGATCACTGCATCTACTTCAACAGGCACTGTTGCGCGGCCGCGACGCTCGCCGCCTCCGTGCGCAGACTGCCTTGGTTCGACAGCCGCAACGCGACCGCTTCGCTGGGGCAGCGCACGTCGCACAGGACGAATCCGCCGCCGCTGACGATCTTGCCCGCGCGCGGTTCGAAACGAATCAGTTTGCGGCCGGCGAGGGCGCACAGGCGCAGGCCGTCGGGCAGGGCCAGGTCGCGGCGCAGCAGCCGGTCTTCCCAGTCGAACTGACCGTTGCCGTTGAGGTCGGTGAAGCCGATCCAGCCCCGGCTCCAATCGCTGCCGCCGCTGCACCGGTAGGGCAGGCCCTTGACCGGGCACAGCACCACCGACACGCCGCTGGCGACCGCGTGCCGGCTGGCCTGGGCGAACAGGCCGTTCAGGCCCAGCCGCAGCAACTCGGCGTGGGCGCTGCGGCTGGTGGCGCCCAGCGCCGCGCAGGCCATCACGCTGAGCAAGCTGACCAGCAGTACGGCGAGAACGAATTCGAACGGGTCCAGAGCTCTGCTTTGCATGGCCAATCCTTGGCTGACGGGAGTGGCGGCCAGCTTGAGGCCGCGCACGCCCAGGCCGGAACCGGGCGACAGCGCGACCGTTGGTAGGACTAAGGCGTGACGTCTGTCGGACTATTCCGAGGCACAAAACCACTGGCTAACTCCGCCAGACCGCTCGTCGGTCTGGCACCTTTTCTAGGTAATTCCGACTGTTAGCATCCTGATCGTCTTCTGGGGAAGAGAAACGCTCATGGCTAGTCGGCGCTCCGCCGGTTTCACATTGATCGAGCTCATGGTGACGATCGTCATCGCCGCGATCCTCATCGGCTTGGCCTTGCCCAGCTTCAGCGCTGCGATGCGCGCCAACCGGGTCAGCTCGGCGACCAATCTGGTTCTGGCCACGCTCAACTTCTCGCGCTCGGAAGCCTTGCGCAGCAAGAGCAGCTCGCATGTCTGTTCCAAGGACGCTACTGGCAAGGACTGCGGTGGGGATTGGAGCAATGGCATGTTGGTCTGGACCGACGAGAACAACAACGGCGGCTTCGACAAGGACACCGAGATCAAGCGCGTCGTCGATCTGCCGAAGGATGTGAAGTTCACGGTCGTGAAGGAGGACGGCAAGGTTCCCGATCTCGTTTTCGACGAACGCGGCCGTACCCAGGCGCGCAAGGCCTTCCAGATCTCGCTCGAGTCCAAAACTTGCAAGGCGAAGGAAGAGAACAAACGCGCCATCGTTGTCAGCGGCGTCGGTCGCGTTTCGGTCAAGAAGGAGACATGCGCATGAGCCGTTCCTCGCCGCTTCGCCGCGCACCGGTATCGCTCGCCCGCATGCGCGGGTTGAGCTTGATCGAGGTGCTGATGAGCGTGCTGGTGCTGGGCATCGGTCTGCTGGGTTTGGCGCTGTTGCAAACCACCAATCTGCGTCTGGCGCAGAGCAGCAACAACCGCACCATCGCCACCAATCTGTCCAGCGAGTTGATGGACGATATCCGCAGCAATCGCCTGCTGGTGAACAAGTACGTCGGCACCTTCAAGGCCGCCGACGTCTCCGCCACGTCTTGCACCAAGACCGGAACGCTCAAGCCCGAAGATCAGACCGCCGAGTTCGCGTGCAAGTTGAAGATGGCGTTGGGCCCGACCGCGGTGGGCGTGGTTACCGTTGTTACCGCGCCGAACAAGGGGCCCGCGGTGACGATCAAGATCGATTGGGACGACTCGCGCTGGAAGGTCACCGACAAAACGACCTCGTTCACCATGGAGAGCACCCTGTGAGCCATCGTCCTTCCCAAGCCGGTCTGTCGATGATCGAGCTGATGGTCGCGCTGTTGCTGAGCACGCTGCTGCTGCTCGGCCTGGTGCAGATCTTCTCGGCCTCCAAGACTTCGTTCCAGATGGCGCAAGGTCTGGCGCGGGTGCAGGAAACCTCGCGCTTCGCTCTGGATTACCTGCAGCGAGATGCGCGCCTGGCCGGGCATTTCGGTTGCGTCAACGATCAGGCCCACTTCAACTCGCCCACTCCGGGGATGTTCGGTGAGCTATTCCTGTCGGATCGAAGCAACTACAGCACGGTACCGACCGGTATCGGCAACGTCGATGCGCTGCGGTTCGATTTCTCCATTCAAGGCTTCGACGCCGTGGGTACCGCCCCCGGCGGCACGGTCGATCTGAATACGCTGGTTGCGGGTGGAAAGGCCGATTGGAGTCCGGAGTTGCCGGCCAGCCTGATGGATCTGGTGCCCAAGCCGATCAAGGGCAGCGACGTGTTGATCCTGCGCTCGCTTTCTTCCGAAAGCGCGGACATCACCGAGTTCGCTCCGGGCAAGATTTCCGTCAACGGCGCGCAATGGCCGGTATTGACTCAGGACATAGACAAAGGCGGCTTGTTCGCGATCGCCGATTGCCGCGCGGTGGTGATGTTCCACGCTACCGCAGTCGCTCCGGGCAACGCCACCAAGCCCACGGTTCTCACCATTACCAAGGGCGCGGTCAACCAAAGCGAGTTCGACGGTTCGGACACATTCGCTCCCGGTCAGTCGCGCGTGTATCGCGCCGACAGCTTCGTCTATTACGTCGGCCTCAACGACCGCGATCAGCCCTCGCTGTACCGTGCGCGCTACAACATCGAACCGGCGGCCGCGAAGGTGGTGCTGGCGGGTGGGGCGCCCGAACAACTGGTCGATGGCGTGGAGAACATGCAGTTCCTGTTCGGTCAGGATTCGGTGACCGATGCCACTCAACAGCCGATCGGCTTGATCGAGAACGTGCGCAGCGTCGCCGACCTGCTGCCGAAGGACGATCTGCGGGTGGCGTGGCAGCGAGTGGGTGCGTTGCAGGTCGGGTTGTTGGTGCGTAGCACCGATCCGGCGTCGGCGGTGCAGAAGACCACCTCGCCGCTGGCGTTGGGCACCTCGTACAAGCTTCCGGGCGACGGGCGCTACCGCAACGTGTACGAGGCCAATATCGCCTTGCGCAACCGTCTGTTCGGCAACTGAGGATGATCATGAATATCCATCGTAATCGCCGGACTCTCGCCGCAGGTGGCGGCCGCCGTTCGGGCCAGCGCGGCGCCGTGCTGTATGTCGCCTTGATCATGCTGGTGCTGCTGGCCCTGATCGGCATCACCGCGCTGCAGGTGACCGGCTTGCAGGAGCGCATGACCTCGAGCTACCGCTCGGCCAGTCTGGCGTTCCAGAACGCCGAGGGGCTGGTGCGACAAAACGAAGTGGAACTGGCGATGCAGGTCAAGAGCGGCGGCGAGTATCCGCTGGATCTGGACGAAGCGATCTGCTCGTTCGACGGATTCGATCCGTCCGCCTGGGCCAAGACGCTCAAGTACGCCGATCCGCTGCCGGCCACGCGCAAGCTGAGCTATCGCCGGCGCATCGACGAATGCGTCACCGCCGGTGGGCCTATCGGCAGCGGCAAGGAGCCGCTCAGCGAGAACACCAATCTTATTTTCCAGGTCACCGCTTACGCGGTCGATCGCGGGTCGAATCCGGGGTCCGACTCGGTCATCGACACCATTTCCGTACCTTGAGGAGCAGCCCATGGCTTCCGCCCGCACTCTCATCACCGCATCGTCGCTGCTGCTCGTAGCGGCCGGCGGCGCGTACTGGTACTACAACGCCAACGCATTGCAAGCCGATGGCGATCTGGCCCAGGCTCCGCTCAACTCCAGCGTCACCGTCGCTCCGGCTTTCATCATGGCCGTGGACGATTCGGGTTCGATGACGTTCCAGACCTTGTTCAAAGGCAGCGATGGCGGCGCATTTTGGAATATCGCGGAAGACGCGAGAACAAACGCCAGCGGGACGGTAGTGGGGAACGGCTTTTTTACCGGTACCGGGGCCGACGCGCGCATGCGCACCCAGAACGACGCTAACGATGCCGACGAGTTCTATTACGTCATGCCGACGCGGAACGCGAACCTCGAAAACAGTTTCGGCAACAACGGCTATGGCGCCATACCTCCGTTCGACAAGTACGGTTTTGCGCGATCGTCGGAATTCAATCCGGCATATTTCAACCCGTCGGTCACCTACTTGCGATGGAAGCGTCCAAAGGAGAACGGGACGGAGATCGAGGACTATCCCGATTCTTCGAAGACCGCTGCCAGTGCGGATCCGTCTAGCGATACCGCTCCGACCTACGATTTGACGAACTCGTTGTTCGCCTACGATCCGACAAGAAATTTCAAGGAGTATTTCCGTGTTCCGAAGGGCATGTATCTGCCCGCGGGTACCGAATACTTCATGTACAAGTATGTGAATTGGGATTATGACCGGCGAGGCAATCGAATCTGGCTCACGGATTGCGGCGGGTTGACCGGTCAGGAAACAGTGCCCGGCACGTTGAGGAAAGTCGGTGCGAGCGGCCATCAGATGAGCGCCAGTTGCTACGTGGCGATCAAGTACTTCCCCGCGGTTTACTACATGAAATCGGCCACGGCCGGTGCGGCATCGGGCTACACGGGTACGCCGGACAAGATCGAAAACGCATGCGGCGATGGTTGCGCGCTGTATAAATATGAGATCAAGCCGGGCAACTACAATACCGTCAATTACGAAAAGGCGATCGTAAATTTCGCAAATTGGTTCAGCTATTACGGCAATCGCAATCGAGCGATGAAGGCCGCGCTGACCTTGTCGATGGATACCGTCAGCCGCATGCGGATCGGCATGTTCGCCATCAATGCTGGCGGTAAATCCGTTACCGACGGAAACAACAACGTCATTGAGTACAACTATAACGCGGTGACCATGCGCGACATGGACAAGGACACCGACAAGCGCGACTTCTATAACAACGAGCTGTTGAAGCTGGGCGCCTCCGGCGGTACGCCAAATCGTTGGGCCGTCCGCCACGTGGGCAGGCAGTTCATGCGAAAGAAAGACGATCCAGGCGCTCCGATTAAATCGGCGTGTCAGATCAATGCAGGCATGTTGTTCACCGATGGCTACAGCAATACCAGTGGCCCGCCCCTCGATAAGGATCTGTTGGGGGATGCCAAATTTCCTGATCCGTTGAAGGATACCTTCAGCAATACGATGGCCGATCACGCCGCGGCGTATTATCAGGTCAACCTTCGCGATGACATGGAGGCGGGCAAGGTTCCCGTCCCGGATGCGTGCAAGACCACTCCCAACGATCCCAAGTTGGATTGCAACAAGAATCTGCACATGAATTTCTACGGCGTCACTCTTGGCGCCAAGGGCAAGATTTACGGCAACACCTATGACCCAATCAAGAATTCGCCCGATCCGTACGTGACTTTCCCGGCCTGGGAAACGCGTCAGGACAGCAATCCGACCACGGTCGATGAAATCTGGCACGCGACGATGAACGGTCGCGGCAAGTTCATCAACGCCACCACGCCCGCCGACATCACCTCGGCGATGCGCGAGATCATCGCTTCGCTGGGCGGCGGCGAGACGCCGTCGGGCAGCATCGGTTTGGTCGGTGCGCGCGTGGGCAGCAACACGTTGTCGGTGACGCCGACTTACGAGTCGGGCAATAGCGGTACCGATTGGTTCTCCCGCCTGTTCGGGTCGAAGGCGACCTACAACAACATCACCGGCAAGATCGAGTTCGTGCAGTTGTGGGAGGCCAGCTCCCTGCTGGCCGACGCCGGGCGCAACATCAGCTACGGCGTGTTGACGGCCGATTCGGTCAAGGTCGAGACGAAGCAGTTCCAGGCCTCGACCATGGGCACCGACGAGCAGATCCTGAAAGCGTTGTGCAACGATCCGCTGCAGAACTGCGCCGGCAAGTTCAACCGCATCACCGACGGCACGACCCCCGGGGTGAGCGGCACGGACGCCATTGCTTACTTGCGCGGTAGCAGGGCTCACGACGGCGGCAAGCTGCGCAAGCGCACCACGCTGCTCGGCGATATCGTCAACTCCACGCCGCTGGTTACGTCCAAGGGCGACGACTACGGTTACATGGCGCTCAAGGACTCAAGGGGTGTCGTCGATGGCCGCGAGTACGGCAAGTACCTGAAGCAGAAATTCACCTACAACAAGCCCTATGTGTACGTCGGCGCCAACGACGGCATGTTCCACGCGTTCGACGGTACCAGCGGCCGCGAGAGCTTCGCCTATATCCCGTCGACTTCGCTCGGCCACATGGGCAACCTGCTGTTCCCGTACAACCCGGCGGACCGCAACGACCAGGTGTTCAAGCACCGCTACTACGTCGATGGCCCGATCACCGCGGCCGACGCTTACAGCGCCGGTGCGTGGAAGTCGGTGCTGGTCGCCAGCGTCGGCGCCGGCGGGCGCGGCGTGTTCGGCCTGGATGTCACCAATCAAGGCACGCTGAAAGTATTGTGGGAGCTCACCGACAAGTCTGGCGCCGCCAACAAGGCCGACGACCTGGGCAGCGTGCTGGGCAAGCCGGCGATCGTTCCGGTCCAGGACGCGTCGGGCACGGTGACCTGGAAGGCGATTTTCGGCAACGGTTACGGCAGCAAGAACGGCAAGGCGGTGTTGTTCGTCGTCGACGTGATGACCGGCGCGGTGACCGCGATCACCGCCGAGGAAACCGGCGCCAACAAGCCGACCCGGACCAAGAACGGCCTGGGCAACATCATCGTGATCGACAGCTTCACCGGCACCACCGATGACCCTCGCCGCGACGGTTACGCCGATACGGTGTACGCCGGCGACTTGAACGGTGCGCTGTGGAAGTTCGACCTGCGCAGCAATAAGGTCGCCTTCGACGGCAAGCCGTTGTTCGTGGCCCGCCACAACGACGATTTCGCCAAGCGCCAGCCCATCGTTGGCGGCCTGGAGGCCACCAGCGTCAACAACCGGGCGATGATCTTCTTCGGTACCGGCAGCTTCTCGTTCGACGGCGATCCGACCAGCACGGAAATCCAGACGATGTACGGCGTCATGGATCCGAACGAGCCGGTGGCCGGGCGGAGCAAGTTGCAGCGTCAGTTCATCGTCAAGGAGGAGAACGGCGAGCGCATTCTTACCGGCAACAAGCGTCTGGCATTGGGGGTTCTGGGTTGGTACCTGGATCTGGGCGTGGATGTCGGTTCGGCCGGCAATCCCAAGGCCACCGGCGAGCGCATGGTCGGCAATCCGCGAATCCAGAACGGCATCGTGTTCTTCCCGACCTTCGACCCGACCAGTACCGACGCCTGCGCGACCGACGGCAACAACTGGCTCTACGGCCTGGCGGCGGTCGATGGCGGCAGCGCCTTGTACAACGCGCGGATCGGCTCGCCGACCGGCGCTCAAGGCAAGGCCGGCACCGGCGCGGCGAAGCTGAAATCCGATAACGGCAAGCCGATGACCGCGCCGGTCAAGGACGTGGTCGTGTTGGCCGGCGACAAGGTCAACTACGTGGAAGGCGGAGCGGGTCCGACCGCGATCGAGGACGCCAAGAAGTCCAAGTGCTCGGTCATGATCCAGACCTCCGGCTCGCAGCCGTACTACTTGCCAAGGCCGTGCGGACGTCAGTCCTGGCGCCAGATCCGATAAAGGGGAATCGACGATATGAAGCTGCAGCCGATGATCGGAGCGAAGCGCAAGAATCGAGGATTCACGCTCATCGAGTTGATGGTGACCGTGGGCATCGTGGCCATCCTGGTGGGGATCGCGGTCCCCACCTATCAAGACAGCGTGCGCAAAAGCCGCAGAGGGCAGGCCAAGGCGGACTTGCTGGAAGCGGCCCAGGCGATGGAGCGCTACTACACGGTGAACAACAAGTACGACGGCAAGGCCTCGGTCGCCGATTACGCGGGCTTCGACCAGTCGCCGCGTAAGCCGGCTGCGAAGTTCTACGCCCTGGAGTTCGACGGCGCCGTCAGCGCGACGCAGTTCAAGATCAAGGCCACGCCGCAGAAAAACACGGGTCAGGAGAAGGACAAGTGCGGCACCATGACGATCGACTCCGCGGGGTTGAAAACTGCCGCCGTAGGAGTGGAAGGGTGCTGGGACCAGTAAGCGCAGCTCCCGGCTGAACCGTTCAAACAACCCCGCCGCTGATCACGGCGGGGTTGTCGTTTCAGGACCGGACCGGTCCGCGATACCTGCACCGCGGCCTTGCCGCAGAGGCCCGGCCGCGCGGATCAGGCTAAACTGACCGATTCGCACACCCGGTCAGCATGATGGACGACACCTCCCAGTCCTCCGGTTTCCAGCTGGTCTCGCCGTACTCCCCCGCAGGCGATCAACCCCAAGCCATCACCAAACTGGTCGAGGGTTTCGAAAGCGGCCTGGCCCAGCAGACCCTGCTCGGCGTCACCGGTTCGGGCAAGACCTACACCATCGCCAACGTGGTCCAGGCGGTGCAGAAGCCGACCCTGGTCATGGCGCCGAACAAGACCCTGGCGGCGCAGTTGTACGGCGAGTTCAAGGCGTTCTTCCCGCACAACGCGGTCGAGTACTTCGTCAGCTATTACGACTACTACCAGCCCGAGGCCTACGTGCCTTCGAGCGACACCTTCATCGAGAAGGACAGTTCGGTCAACGAGCACATCGAGCAGATGCGCCTGTCGGCGACCAAGGCCTTGCTGGAGCGCCGCGACGCGTTGATCGTGTGCACGGTCTCGGCGATCTACGGCCTGGGCGATCCGAACGAATACTTCCGGATGGTCCTGCACATGGTCCGCGGCGAGCGGATCGATCAGCGCGAGCTGATCCGCCGCCTGACCGAAATGCAGTACGACCGCAACGACAGCGAGTTGCGCCGCGCGACCTACCGGGTGCGCGGCGAGGTGATCGACGTGCATCCGGCCGAAAGCGACGCCCAGGCGCTGCGGATCGAGTTGTTCGACGGCGAGATCGAGAACCTGACCCTGTTCGATCCCTTGACCGGCGAGACCCTGGAGCGGGTGCCGCGCTACACGATCTATCCCGGCTCGCACTACGTCACCACCCGGCGCACCGTGCTCGACGCGATCGAGACGATCAAGGAAGAGCTGCGCGAGCGCCTGGAGTACCTGTACGCGAACAACAAGCTGGTCGAGGCGCAGCGGCTGGCGCAGCGCACCCAGTTCGATCTGGAGATGCTGGCCGAGGTCGGGTTCTGCAACGGCATCGAGAACTACTCGCGGCATCTGAGCGGGCACATGCCCGGCGAGCCGCCGCCGTGTTTGTTCGACTATCTGCCACCCGACGCGCTGCTGGTGGTCGACGAATCCCACGTCACCATCCCGCAGATCGGCGCGATGTACAAAGGCGACCGCTCGCGCAAGGAAACCCTGGTCGAGTTCGGTTTCCGCATGCCCTCGGCGCTGGACAATCGGCCGCTGCGGTTCGAGGAATGGGAAGGGCGCTCGCCGCGTTCGATCTACGTCTCCGCCACGCCGGGGCCGTACGAGCTGCGCAAGTCGGAAGGGCAGATCACCGAGCTGGTGGTGCGCCCGACCGGCCTGATCGATCCGGTGGTCGAAATCCGCCCGGTGGCGACCCAGGTCGACGACGTGCTCGGCGAGATCCGCGAGCGCGTGGCGATGGGCGACCGGGTGCTGATCACCACCCTGACCAAGCGCATGTCCGAGAACCTCACCGAGTACCTCGGCGAACACGGGGTCAAGGTGCGCTATCTGCACTCCGACGTCGACACCGTGGAGCGGGTGGAAATCATCCGCGACCTGCGCCTGGGCAAGTTCGATGTGCTGGTCGGCATCAACCTGCTGCGCGAAGGCCTGGACATGCCGGAGGTGTCGCTGGTGGCGATCCTCGACGCGGACAAGGAGGGCTTCCTGCGCTCCACCGGCTCGCTGATCCAGACCATCGGCCGCGCCGCGCGCAACCTGCGCGGCAAGGCGATCCTGTACGCCGACCGCGTCACCAACTCGATGCAGCGCGCGATCGAGGAAACCGACCGCCGCCGGCAGAAGCAGGTCGAGTACAACGAACTGCACGGCATCACCCCCAAGTCGGTGGCCAAGGCGGTGGTCGACATCATGGAGGGCGCGCGGGTCGATCCGGAGGCGCTCAAGGCCCGCAACAAGGCGCGCAAGGTCGCCGAGGAGACCGCCGAGTACGCCTCGCTCAGCCCGGCCCAGTTCGCCGCCAAGATCAAGCAGTTCGAGCAGCAGATGTACCAGCACGCGCGCGACCTGGAGTTCGAGCAGGCGGCGGCGGTGCGCGATCAGCTGCGCAAGCTCAAGGACGCGGGATTCGGGGCCTGAGCGCGCCGGCGGGGCGGGATGGGCGCTGACCCTGGCCGCACCGCGCGCAGCCGGGAAACGAAGCTCTTTTCGCGGCCGCGGCCGATTCGGCGATGCCGAAACCGAAAAGGCTTGTCCCCCGTCCGGCCCTGGGCTACACTGCGCGCCCCTCGCCGGGGAGTTTGCAACGAAATACGGCGACGGGCGGTTAGCTCAGCGGTAGAGCACTACCTTGACATGGTAGGGGTCACAGGTTCGAACCCTGTACCGCCCACCAATTCGGTGGATATGAACGGCGGGTCCTTCGGGATCCGCCGTTTTTCTTTGTGGCCGCGGTCGAGCGTCGGCGTCGACGCAAGCGGCCCGCGATCTCGCTTAGGTCTCGATGAAGACGAAAACGTCCGGCGCCGGGGACGACGACAGAAATTCCAGCGGCGGCCGCGCGCGGCTTCCATCAAGAGACGAACGCGTTCGGTTCGGGTCATGCCCGACACAGCAGGCATGCGCTCCATGCCTGCGCGATCGGCGCGGCGTCGAGGGCTCGGTCGGCGGGCGAGGGGCTTCGACTTGGACGTCCCGCGACATGCGCGGGTTCGCGTGGCATGAGCCATGTGCGCGGGTATCGGCCGCACAAAGACGGGCATCGGAATTCGGCCTGCGCGGGCATCGGATCGGACGACCGTACTGGCCGTATTTGCCGATTTTGGCGTGTCTATTCAGTGCCCTCATTCCGCCTAAATAGCGGATTTTTGGTGTTTTTTTGTGTAGCACCCCGTCCGTGGCCCGCTATGTGCCAAAACTGACAGCTTGTTGTGCCCCGTTAGCGCTTCCTATGCTCGGATCGCGGCGATCCCGCCGCCATTCGCTTAAGGAGTAGGCAATGCAGAACGAACAGACCCGCTTGATCGGCCGCATGGTCGCTATCGACGTCTCGATGTCGGACGATGCCGGCAACGAAGTGTCCTTCGCCGCCGCGTCGACCTTTGTCCGCACCAAGCCGTTCAACGAGATCGACCGGACCGACAACGGGGATCAGATCCCGTAATCCGCACGCCACGGATTATTTGAGTAGAGCCGGGAGGTGCGCCTGCCGGCTCTATTCGCATCTGGCCTGCGCAGAACGCGATTCCCGCGCCGCCCGGCCTGGTTTTACGGCGCCGCCCCGTGTTGGCGCCGCGACGCGCTCATTCGCGCATTTCGAAGGTACGCGGCAGCGGCACGTGCAAATGCGCGGCCGGATCGACGTCGCCGCGCTGCTGCATCGAGTCCCAGTATTCGCGATAGCGGTAGGTCGGCTCGCGCCAGTCGTAGACGAAGTTCGGGTCGCGGCTCTGGGTGAAGCGGACGAAGCAATCGAGCAGCTGCAAGTCGGGATTGACCCCTTCCAGCCACAGGAACTGGCCCATTTCGTTGACCTCCAGGAACACGTATTCGCCCGCGGGCGTGACCACGAAGTCGATGCAGCCGAACACCAGGCCCAGACGGTCCATCAACGCCAGACAGCCGCGCTCGATCGCTTCGGGCAACTGATAGCGCGTGTAGCCCATGGCCTGGTCGAAGTCGTTGGCGCGCCAGTCCACCAGGTAACCGCCGGAGTTCTGCGACTTGATCTGCGCAGCGATGACGGTGCGGCCCATCACCGTGACCCGCAACTCGTAGCTCTTGTCGAGCAGCGGCTGGTAGATGCCCGGCGCGTTCGACAGCGAGGCGTCGTTGCCGAGCAGTTCTTCGCTGATCGCGGCGGTGTAGGTGGCCAGCGATTTTTCCTCCGACACCCACGAGGCGCCGGTCATCGGCTTGTAGATCAGCTTGCCGCCGTGTTCGTGGAAGAACGCGCGGATCGCGGCCGGGTCGTTGGAAATCAGGGTGCTCGGCGTGGTCAGGCCGATATCGACCGCGACCTTGAGCTGCGCGGCCTTGCGGTCGGCGCGCGCCTTGGCCGCGACCGGGTTGATCCAGAAGCGCGGGCTTTCGTCCAGCAGGCCGACGGTGGCGCGGATGAATTCGTTGGCTTCGACCTGGGCGAAACGCACGTCGGCCGGGTGCAGGTCGGGCGAGGCCTGCGGCTGATACCAGCGGCGCAGCCACACCGTGTCGATGTCGCGCGCGGCGAAGTCGCGATGGTGGCGGGAGCAGCGCATCGACACGTCGGCCGGATCGGCGCCCGCGTCGCCGCGGCCGTCCACGCGCAGGCTGACCCCGTGTTTTTGCGGAAAATCGTGGGTGTACCAGCAGTGGACGGTTTCGCCTTCGTTTTCCAACGCCCAGGCCACCGCGCGCGCGTGGATGTCCCAGGGATCGCTGACTATCAAAATCGTCATGACGGGTCCTATGTCGTAACGGTGGATGCTGCGGTAGTGGAGGGTTCGGAGGACGCGCCGGCCACGCCGGTGTGGCCGTATTGCTGCATCGCCCACAACGCCGCGTAACGGCCTGCGGCGGCGAGCAGGGCGGCGTGGTTGCCGCGTTCGACGATGCGGCCGCGTTCGAGCACCAGGATTTCGTCGGCGCCGACCACGGTCGACAGCCGGTGCGCGATCACCAGGGTGGTGCGGCCTTGCGCGGCCTGGTCGAGTTCGCGCTGGATGCCGTGTTCGGTGTGGGTGTCCAGGGCCGAAGTGGCTTCGTCGAAGATCAGGATCGCCGGCCGTTTGAGCAGGGTGCGGGCGATGGCGATGCGCTGTTTTTCCCCGCCCGACAGCTTGAGCCCGCGTTCGCCGACGTTGGTGTCGTAGCCTTGCGGCAAGGCCTGGATGAAGTCGTGGATGTGGGCGGCGCGCGCGGCTTCCAGCACTTCCTCGCGGCTGGCGTCGGGGCGGCCGTAGGCGATGTTGTAGTACAGCGAATCGTTGAACAGCACGGTGTCCTGCGGCACCACGCCGATCTGCCGGCGCAGCGAGTCCTGGCTCACCTCGCGCAGGTCCTGCCCGTCGACGGTGATGCGCCCGCCGCCGACGTCGTAAGAGCGGTACAGCAGCCGCGCCAGGGTCGACTTGCCCGCGCCGGTGCTGCCGACCACGGCGACGGTGCGGCCGGCGGGGATGACGAAATCGATCGCGCTGAGGATGTCGCGTTCGCCGTAGCGGAAATCGACTTGTTCGAAACGCACCTCGCCACCGCCGACCCGCAGATCCGCCGCGCCTTCGCGGTCGCTCACCTCGATCGATTCGTCCAGCAGCGCGAACATCCGCTCCAGGTTGGCCAGCATCTGCTTGGTCTCGCGATAGATCATCCCGAGGTAGTTCAGCGGCGCGGCCAGTTGCAGCAGGAAGGCGTTGACCAGGACCAGATCGCCCAGGGTCATGCGGCCGGCGATCACGCCCTCGGTCGCGCGCCACAGCAGCGCGGTCAGGCCGATGGCGATGATCGTGGCCTGGCCGATGCCGATCAGCGACAGCGCCTTCAGGCTCTTCACCGCGACGTCTTCCAGCGTGCGCAGGCGCCGATCGAAGCGCTGCGCTTCATAGCGTTCGTTGTTGAAGTACTTGACCGTTTCGTAGTTCAGCAGCGAATCCACCGCGCCGGCGGCGGCCTCGGTGTCGGCCTCGTTCATCGCCTTGTAGTAGCGCTGGCGCCACTCGGTCATGCGCAAGGTGAAGACCAGATACGCCGCCAGCGTGCCCAGGGTGATCGCGGCGAAGCCGACGTCGTAGCTGATCACCAGGATCGAGGTGACCAGGGCCAGCTCGATGAAGGTCGGCACGATCGTGTACAGCGCGGTATCGAGCAGTTCCGACACCGAGGACATGCCGCGTTCCAGATCGCGGGTGACCGCGCCGGTGCGGCGGTCCAGGTGGAAGCGCAGGCTCAGCGCGTGCAGATGCGAAAACACCCGCAAGGTGATTTCGCGCGAGGTCCGCGCCAGCACCCGGGCGAACACGATGCCGCGCAGTTCCTGGAACAGCGAGGAGGACAGGCGCAGCCCGCCGTAGGCGCACAACAGCAGCACCGGCACGGTCAGCGGCGTGGGTTTCTGGTCGAGCGCGTCGATCAGCTGCTTGAGCAGCAGCGGCACGCCGGTGACCGCCAGCTTGGTGGCCACCACCAGCAACACCCCGAACGCCGCCCGGCCGCGGTAATACCAGACGGTCGGCAGCACCCGGCGGACGATGGCCAGCGCGCCGATGCTGGGCGGCGAGGGCGCCGCGCCGGCGGCCCGATCGGCGTCCGCGCTCATGCGCGCTCCGGCCGAGGGCGGCGTGGCACGCGTTGCGGGCGGCCCGGGCCGCGAATGATTTCCCTATGCCCCATCACGCCCCAAGCAGATGGCTTCCCTGTCCGACTTACGGTACCGGAAGGTGCCAGGATTGCCTATCCGGGGCGCATTCGGACATGGATAGGGCGCACACAATCGCGCGGTTGACTTGCCGGGCGGCGTCCCCAACTATTCACCCCTGCGACGCGGCATCCGGCCGTGTCCCGAATCGAGGTGGCCCGCGGCGAACGCCGGCCGAGCGTGCGACATGGACACTACCCGCGCCCATCGCTGAACCGCCCGAGGCCCCCGCTCACGCAGGCGCCCTCGCGGCGCTTTTTTCTTGTCCGCCGTTCGCCGGGCCGCCGCAACCGCCAGCGCCCGACCGGTGGGCCGCAGTCCCCCGATCGCCCCGAATCGCCTGTTCGAGCCGCCGTCGCGATCCGACCCACCCGGGTCGCCGCCGCCGACGCGGACGTTCACCGCACCACTTACGCCCAATAAGACCCCGCCATGATCGCCATCACGCTCCCCGACGGCAGCCGCCGCGAATTCGAAAACCCCGTATCGGTCATGGAGGTCGCCGCCTCGATCGGCGCCGGCCTGGCCAAGGCCACCGTCGCCGGCGAAGTCGACGGCAAGCTGGTCGACGCCAGCGACCGCATCGACCACGACGCCAAGCTGCGCATCATCACCCCCAAGGATGCCGAAGGCGTCGAGATCATCCGCCACTCCTGCGCCCACCTGGTCGGCCACGCGGTCAAGCAGCTGTACCCGGCCGCCAAGATGGTGATCGGCCCGGTCATCGACGAGGGCTTCTATTACGACATCTGGTACGAACGCCCGTTCACCCCGGAAGACCTGGAAGCGATCGAAAAGCGCATGGTCGAGCTGATCGACAAGGACTACGACGTGATCAAGAAGGTCACGCCGCGCGCCGAAGTCATCGAAGTGTTCGCCTCGCGCGGTGAGGACTACAAGCTGCGCCTGGTCGAGGACATGCCCGAAGAAAAATCGATGGGCCTGTACTACCACGAGGAATACGTCGACATGTGCCGCGGCCCGCACGTGCCGAACACGCGTTTCCTCAAGGCCTTCAAGCTGACCCGCATCTCCGGCGCCTACTGGCGCGGCGATTCCAAGAACGAGCAGCTGCAGCGCATCTACGGCACCGCCTGGGCCGACAAGAAGCAGCTGGCCGCCTACATTGAGCGCATCGAAGAAGCCGAGAAGCGCGACCACCGCAAGATCGGCAAGCAGCAGGACCTGTTCCACCTGCAGGAAGAGGCGCCGGGCCTGGTGTTCTGGCACCCCAAGGGCTGGTCGATCTGGCAGGTGGTCGAGCAGTACATGCGCAAGGTCTACCGCGACAGCGGCTACGGCGAAGTGCGTTGCCCGCAGATCCTGGACGTGTCGCTGTGGCAGAAGTCCGGCCACTGGGACAACTACAAGGAAAACATGTTCTTCACCGAGTCGGAGAAGCGCACCTACGCGGTCAAGCCGATGAATTGCCCCGGCCACGTGCAGGTGTTCAATCAGGGCTTGCACAGCTACCGCGATCTGCCGATCCGTTACGGCGAGTTCGGCTCCTGCCACCGCAACGAGCCCTCCGGCGCGCTGCACGGGATCCTGCGCGTGCGCGGCTTCACCCAGGACGACGGCCACATCTTCTGCCTGGAAGACCAGATCGAGTCGGAAGTGACCGCGTTCCACCAGCAGGCGCTGGCGGTCTACCGGCACTTCGGCTTCGAAGAAATCCAGATCAAGATCGCCCTGCGCCCGGAATCGCGCCTGGGCGACGACGCCACCTGGGACAAGGCCGAAGGCGCGCTGCGCAGCGCCCTGTCGGCCTGCGGGGTGGAGTGGCAGGAACTGCCGGGCGAGGGCGCGTTCTACGGCCCGAAGATCGAATACCACCTCAAGGATGCGATCGGCCGCACCTGGCAGTTGGGCACGATGCAGGTCGATTTCATGATGCCCGGCCGCCTGGGCGCGGAATACGTCGACGAAAACAGCCAGCGCAAGACCCCGGTGATGCTGCACCGGGCCATCGTCGGCTCGATGGAGCGCTTCATCGGCATCCTGATCGAGCACCACGCCGGCCAGTTCCCGGCCTGGCTGGCCCCGGTCCAGGCCACGGTCATGAACATCACCGACGCCCAGGCCGATTATGTGGCCGATGTCAGGAAACTCCTTGCAAATCAAGGGTTCCGGGTCGAGGCCGATTTGCGCAACGAAAAGATCGGTCGTAAGATTCGCGAGCACACGCTCGATCGCGTGCCCTATCTGCTTGTGGCCGGCGACCGCGAGAAGGAAAATGGCATGATTGCGGTGCGTACGCGGGCAGGGGAAGACCTGGGGACCATGTCGGTCGCCGAGTTCGCCTCGCGTTTGAACGGCGAAGCGGCCGGCTAACCGCGCGCAGCCCGCAACAGATCCCGTCCCGGCGACGATCCGGGACGGCCAGAATCATTTTGGAGACGCAACAATCAGTACCCCCGAGAAGCCGAATCGAAAGAACCAGGAAATCCGCGTACCGCGCGTGCGCGTGATCGGCAGCGATGGCGAAATGATCGGCGTGCTCACGCGCGACGAAGCGCTGCGCATGGCCGAAGAGGAAGGCCTGGATCTGGTCGAAATCCAGCCCAATGCCGATCCGCCGGTCTGCAAGATCATGGACTTCGGCAAATTCCGCTTCGAGCAGCAGAAGAAGGCCAACGAGGCCAAGAAGAAGCAGAAGCAGGTCGAGATCAAGGAGCTCAAGTTCCGTCCGGTCACCGACGAGGGCGACTACCAGATCAAGCTGCGCAACATGCGCCGTTTTCTGGAAGAGGGCGACAAGGTCAAGGTCAACATCCGTTTCCGTGGCCGCGAGATGAGCCATCAGGAACTCGGCCGCGAAATGGCGGCCCGGATCGAGGCCGACCTGGGCGATGAGATCGTGGTCGAGTCGCGTCCGCGCCTGGAAGGGCGGCAGATGGTCATGATGATCGCGCCGAAGAAGAAGATCTGAGTTATCCACAAGGGCCGCGTTCGCGGCCCTTGTTTTGTGGGGCGCCGTGCCCGCGCCCCGGGCTTTACGGGAGCATCGCCGCGCGCGCGTGGGGCGCCGCGCTGCTTTGGTGTCCGCGCTTTTCCGTCTTCCGAACCCGCCGCCGTTCGCGCGCCGCGATTTCCGGCCCGATGCCGCGACGGCTCTTCATGCCGTTGGGGAATGGCCATGTCGCATCGTTGCAGCTCCTGGATCGTGGCCGTCGTGGCCCTGTGCGTGCTGACCGCCGCGCGTTATCCGACTGCGCTCGATCGGCCGGCGCGGGTCGGGGCACCTGCCTTTTCTTTCAGCGACCTGCGGCCGCCGGCGCAGCTGAAATCAGCGTTCGAGTCGATGCTCATCACCAAGTGTTCGTTCTACGCGATACGCGTCGGCGGCCAGGACATCACGCCCGAACCGGCCTCGATCGTTCAGGCGGCCCTGACGGAGCGATACGGCGATCGTTTGGCGGGGCGTTCGGTGGAACTGACGGATTTCGCCGTCCACCTCAACAGCGCCGCCGGCTATCGCGCGATGCAGGGGCGCATGATCACCGGATTAATTCCGGACCTGCTCAACGATAAGGACAAAACCGGCTGCTCCGACGACGACACCGTTGGCAGTTACCGGGTGGCGGAGATCGGTTCAAGCAAGGCGCCAATCATCGTGGTCGTCAACCTTCGCATCGACGGCCGGCCGTTCCATGCGCGGGCGATCGCCGCCTATGAGGCCCCAGGCAGCGGGCAGGGCCTGGTGATGCCGCCGGGCAAGAGGGCCAAGGCAGACGAGCAGGCGCTATGGAACCGTTCGGTCTCGGCGGTGGTGGCCCAGGCGCTGGCTCGCTTGGGCGACGCCATCGACGCCGGGCTGTTCGGTGCGCCGGTTGCGCCCGCCGCGCCCGCCGGCCCCGCGCCGGCCAGCACGGCGCCGGTCCCCACCCCAGTCGAGTTCCCGGCGAGGCTCTAAATCGCTGATTTGCATCGGGTTACCAAGGCCTGCATAATGTGCGGCCCGGTTCGCCGGGTTTGTTGTTTGCTGTAGCACGGACCTGTCGTAGATTCGTTTTAGATCAACGACTTACAAGCCGGCAAGGGCAGGACGGAAAGAGTGGCCGCGCGCAAGCGCACAGGTGCCACCGCCCAGGCCAGTGACATAAACCTCCGAAAGGACATCGCAATGCCCAAGATCAAGACCAATCGGGCGGCAGCCAAACGCTTCCGGAAGACCGCTTCCGGCAAGTACAAGTGCGGCCACGCCAACAAGAGCCACATCCTCACCAAGAAAGCGACCAAGCGGAAGCGCAACCTGCGGCAGACGAACCACGTTCGTGCCGAGGACGCTGGCCGTCTGGACCGCATGCTTCCGTATTTGTGAGGAGACTGAACAATGGCACGAGTTAAACGTGGTGTTACGGCGCGTCGCCGCCACAAGAAAATCCTGAAGCAGGCCAAGGGCTACTACAACGCCCGCCGCAAAGTCTTCCGCGTCGCCAAGCAGGCGGTCACCAAGGCGCTGCAGTACGCCTACATCGGCCGCAAGCAGAAGAAGCGTCAGTTCCGTTCGCTGTGGATCACCCGCATCAACGCGGCTGCCCGCATCAACGGCATGAGCTACAGCCGCTTCATCAACGGCCTGCTGAAGGCCGGCATCACCCTGGACCGTAAGGTGCTGGCGGACATCGCCGTGCACGACGCGAAGGGTTTTGCGGCGCTGGCCGAAAAGGCGAAGAGCGCGCTCGCGGCGTAACCTGTTTCATTCCCCGTCCCGAGCCCGTGCCCCGCACGAGGTTCGCGGCGAGGGGCATGAGGTTAAGGCATGGGGAAGGGCGCGAGTCCTTCCCCATTGCCGTTTCTGGACCCGGTAAACGGGTCGTCGAACCCAAGGAGCTGGCGATGAAAGGAATCTGCGGGCACGGCCGAAGCGCGTTGTGGGCGCTGGCGTTGCTGGGCGGCATGGCGGGATCGACGGCAGTCGCGGCGCAGGAGTCGGACGCACGCGCGCAGCGCGAGGCCGACGAACTCAAGCGCTTCGGCGAGGTGATGCTGGCGAAGGGACGCGACCAACAGTGCAAAGTGTTGGACCAGGCGCGCGTTGAGCAATACGACCAAGATGTCGCCGCGATTTTGAAGAAACTGGAAAAGCGGATTCCGGCCCAGAAGTTGTTCGGCGTGGTGCTCAACGCCACCGTCGCCACCGGCGCGCCGGAATCGGCGGCCGGTTGCGACGAGGCGTCCAGGCAGTTGATCCAGGCGGGCAGCGAAAACGCGAGGAACTGGGCGGAGGAACTCCGCCGGGGTCGCTCGCGAGGCAATTCAACGCAAGGCAAGTGAAGGAAATCAGAGCACATGGCTGAGACCGAGCAACTGATGCAGCAGGCGCTGGCCGACATCGCGGCGGCCGATTCTCCCGACGCCATCGAAGCGCTGCGCGTCGCCCTGCTGGGCAAGTCCGGCAGCGTCACCGCCCAGCTCAAGCAACTCGGCGCGCTGCCGGCCGAGGAACGCAAGGCCGCCGGCGAGGCGATCAACAAACTGCGCGACGCGCTGACCACCGCCCTGGGCGAGCGCAAGAGCGCGCTCGACGACGCCGCGCTCGACGCGCGTCTGGCCTCGGAAACCATCGATGTGACCCTGCCCGGCGTCGACGCCGCGCGCGGCGGCCTGCATCCGGTCAGCCGGACCATGGAGCGCATGGCCGACATCTTCGGCCGGCTGGGTTTCGAACTCGCCGACGGTCCGGAGATCGAGGACGACTGGCACAACTTCGAAGCGCTCAACTTCCCGCCGCACCATCCGGCGCGGGCGATGCACGACACCTTCTATTTCCCGCCCGACAGCGCCGGCGTCGCGCGTCTGCTGCGCACCCATACCTCCGGGATGCAGGTGCGCTACATGCTCGAGCACAAGCCGCCGCTGCGGATGATCGCGCTGGGCAAGGTCTACCGCAGCGACAGCGACCAGACCCACACGCCGATGTTCCATCAGTGCGAAGGCTTGCTGATCGATGAGCATTCCAGCTTCGCCGACCTCAAGGGCACGCTGGCCGAATTCGTGCGCGCGTTCTTCGAGCGCGATTTCGAAATGCGCTTCCGCCCGAGCTATTTCCCCTTCACCGAGCCGTCGGCGGAAGTCGACATCGCCTGGCAACAGCCCGACGGCAGCACCCGCTGGCTGGAAGTGCTGGGCTGCGGCATGGTCCATCCGAACGTGCTGCGCAACGTCGGCATCGATCCGGAGCGTTACACCGGCTATGCCTTCGGCATGGGCGTGGAGCGGCTGACCATGCTGCGTTACGGCGTGGACGATCTGCGCAGCTTTTTCGAGAACGATGTGCGGTTCCTCAGGCAGTTCGCCTGAGAAACGGGATTCGGGATCCGGGGTTCGGGATTCGCGCAAGCGAATCCGGCCCGGCCCGGCGAATCCCGCTTTTGCGAATCCCTAATCCCGAATCACAAATCCCGGCCCTTCAATGAAATTCTCCGAAAACTGGCTGCGCCAACACGTCCCGACCGGCGCCTCGCGCGAGCAGCTCGCCGCGACCTTGACCGCGATCGGGCTTGAAGTCGAAGAAGTCGTCGCGCTCGGCGCCTCGCTCGACGGCGTGGTGGTCGCGCGCATCGTCAGCGCGGAAAAACATCCCGAAGCCGATCGCCTGCAGGTCTGTCAGGTCGAGACCGGTACGGGCACCGTGCAGATCGTCTGCGGCGCGCCCAATGCGCGCGCGGGCTTGATCGCGCCGCTGGCCCAGGTCGGCGCGCTGCTGCCCGGCGGCATCGCGATCAAGGCGGCCAAGCTGCGCGGGGTCGAGTCGTTCGGCATGCTGTGCTCGGCCAAGGAACTGGGCGTCGATCCGGACGCCTCGGGCTTGCTGGAATTGCCGGCCGACGCGCCGGTCGGCAGCCCGTTGGCCGAATACCTGGGTCTGCCCGACGCCAGCATCGAGATCAAACTCACCCCCAACCGCGCCGATTGCTTCAGCGTGCGCGGCATCGCTTTCGACGTCGCCGCCGCGACCGGCAGCGCGGTCGCCGCGCTCGACGTCGCGCCGGTGCCCGCCGCCAGCGACGCGGCGATGCAGGTCGAACTCAGCGCCGGCGCCGATGTGCCGCGCTATTGCGGCCGGGTGATCGAAGGCGTCGACGCGACCGCGCCGACCCCGGTGTGGATGGCCGAACGCCTGCGCCGCAGCGGCGTGCGGCCGCTGTCGTTGCTGGTCGACGTCACCCAGTACGTGATGCTCGATCTCGGTCAGCCCATGCACGCCTTCGACCGCGACACCCTGCGCGGGCCGGTCGGCGTGCGCCATGCGCGCGCGGGCGAAACCACCAAATTGCTCAACGGCCAGGACGCGGTCCTGGACGAGCAATTCCTGGCGATCACCGACGGCAGCGGCGACGCGCAGCGGGTAATCGCGCTCGGCGGGATCATGGGCGGCTTCGACAGCCGCGTCACCGACGCGACCCGCAATGTGTTCCTGGAAGCCGCGCATTTCGCCCCGGCCGCGATCATCGGCCGCGGGCGCAAGCTCGGCCTGCATACCGACGCCGGCCACCGTTTCGAACGCGGCGTCGATCCCGAGCTGCCGCGCACCGCGATCGAATACGCCACCCGGCTGATCCTGGACATCGCCGGCGGCACGCCCGGCCCGGTGACCGAAGCGGCCTTGCCCGAGCACCTGCCGCAGCCGCAGCCGGTCGCGCTGCGCCGCGCCCGCCTGGCGCGCGTGCTCGGCTTGAGCGTGGCCGATGCCGAGGTCGAGCGGATCCTGCAAGCGCTGGGCCTGAAGGTCGAGCGCAGCGACGACGGCTGGACGGTGGTGCCGCCGAGCCGCCGCTTCGATATCGCGATCGAGGAAGACCTGATCGAAGAAATCGCCCGCATCCACGGCTACGACACCATTCCCACGACCTTGCCCGGCGGCGCCTCGCGCTTGATCGCGCCGAGCGAAACCCGGGTCGATGCCGCCACCGTGCGCCGCCAGTTGGCTGCGCGCGACTATCTGGAAGCGGTCAACTACGCCTTCGTCGATGCCGCCTGGCTGCAACTGTGGCAGGCGGGCGAGGGCGCGGTGCCGTTGGCCAATCCGCTCAGCGCCGAGCTTGGGGTGATGCGCACGATGTTGTTGCCGGGGCTGGTCGCGGCGCTGGGCCGCAACGCCTCGCGCCAGCAGGACCGGGTGCGTCTGTTCGAACTGGGCAACGTGTTCAAGAGCGGCGATTCCGGCCCGCAGGGCGGCGCGCCGATCGAGACCCAGCGCGTCGCCGCCGCGGTCTGCGGCGCGGCCCACGCCGAACAATGGGCGGTGGCGGCCAAGCCGGTCGGATTCCACGACCTGCGCGGCGACCTCGACAGCCTGGCCCTGGCCAGCGGCGCGCAGCTGGACTACCGCCCCTCGGCGCCGGCCTGGGCCCATCCGGGCCGTTCGGCCGATGTCTATCGCATCGACGGCGGCCGCGAGCAGCGGCTGGGCTGGATCGGCCAGCTGCACCCGCGCCTACAACGCGCGCTGGACCTGGACCAGGATGTGATCGCGTTCGAGCTGGACCTGGCCGGTCTGGTCGAGCGCGCCATCCCGAAGGCCGGGGCGCAATCCAAGTACCCGTCGGTGCGCCGCGATCGCGCGTTCATCGTCGCCGATTCGGTGTCCTGGGCGGCCGTTCAGGCCACCGTTCATGCGGCCGCGGGCCCGAGTCTGCGGCAGTTGGTGCTGTTCGACCGCTACCAGGGCAAGGGTGTGGAAACCGGATTCAAGAGTCTCGCTATGGGCTTGATTCTGCAGGATGAATCGCGCACCCTGACCGACCGGGATGTAGATGCGGTGGTCGCCGAAGTGACGGCCGCCGTGGAACGGGAACATGGCGCCAAATTGCGCGCCTGAACCCGCGACGGATCGCCCGAACCCGGCGTAGCGCAGAGGACACAATGGCACTTACCAAAGCGGAAATGGCGGAACGTCTGTTCGACGAAGTCGGACTGAACAAGCGCGAAGCCAAGGAATTCGTCGACGCGTTTTTCGATGCGTTGCGCGAAGCGTTGGAGCAGGGCCGTCAGGTGAAGCTCTCGGGTTTCGGCAATTTCGATCTGCGCCGCAAGAATCAGCGGCCGGGGCGCAACCCGAAGACCGGCGAGGAAATCCCGATCTCGGCGCGCACGGTGGTGACCTTCCGTCCGGGCCAGAAGCTGAAGGAACGCGTCGAGGCTTACAGCGGAGGCGAGCATGCTGGATCCGGGCAGTAACCGCGAACTACCGCCGATCCCGGCCAAGCGCTACTTCACCATCGGTGAGGTCAGCGAGCTGTGCGACGTCAAGCCGCATGTGCTGCGTTACTGGGAAACCGAATTTCCGACCCTCAACCCGGTCAAGCGTCGCGGCAACCGCCGTTACTACCAGCGCCATGAAGTGCTGATGGTCCGGCAGATCCGCGGCCTGCTGTACGAACAGGGCTACACCATCGGCGGCGCGCGCCTGCGTCTGGAAGGCGACGCCGGCAAGGACGAATCGGCGCTGAGCTCGCAGATCGTCAAGCAAGTGCGGATGGAATTGGAAGAAGTGTTGCAGTTGTTGCGGCGATAAGTCCGCGGCAACCGGATCGGCGAGCCGGGATCGCGGATGGGCAACGGCCACGTTCTGCCAATCCCGAATCCTGTATCCCGAATCCTCGCAGTTGCGGCTATACTTGCCGCCCGCTCGCAACGAGCGGACATCGCAGTACACGTCGGGGCGTAGCGCAGCCTGGTAGCGCATCTGCCTGGGGGGCAGAGGGTCGTCGGTTCAAATCCGGCCGTCCCGACCATTATTGCGAATCGAATCAGCGGCTTACGGGTTTTTCCCGGGGCCGCTTTTTTGTTTGCGGGCTGTTTCCAGCCTGTTCCCAGCCTTTTGCTTGAGCGCATGAGCCTCGGGCGCGCTTCGCGCGAGGCCGGGCAGCGCAGCGCGAAACCGCGCGCGCGATTGCAAATCGCCTGGGAACGCAGGATATTTCGGCCATTCGCTGTTCGACATTGGACGCCCCAGCGGAATAACCGCGGCCGCGTCGCATCTCTGGGGTGACCGCCGCTCATGATTCCGCTCAACCGCTCCCGCGTGTGCTCGCCCCTGTGGCTCGGCATCCTCGCCAGCGCCACCTTCGCGCTGGCCGCGTGCGATTCCTCCAAGCCCGCGACCGCCGCCGCCGCGGCGCCTGCGTCCGGCACGGCTTCGGCGATCGCCTGCCCGTCGCAGGATCTGAAGACCTTCGTCGCCGCCTTCGCCGAGGATCCGGCGCTGCAGAAGGCTTTCACCGCCGAAACCGTGGACACCGCCTTCGACGACCTGACCGCGATGCCCGAGCCGGCCGAATCGGTCGAGGCGCTGCCGCGCTCGAAGCTGCAGTTCCCGGTTATGCCCAATCGCGCGCAGCAGGCCAAGGAAGGGCTGAAGTTCCGCGAGATGTCGCCCGAAGGCGACCGCGCCGTCGTCATCCTCGAGGTGCCCGACACCGACGCGAACCTGCGCTACACCTTCCGCCGCGACCGTTGCTGGACCCTGATCAAGATCGTCGACCCTGCCTTCGGCAAGGCGTTTCCGGGGCAGGCGCCGGCCAAGCCGGTGGCGCGCACCGATACCGCCGCGAGCGCCAGCGCCAGCGCGCCGCAGCCGGCTGCGGACGGCAGCTACCGCGCGCCCAAGGGCCTGAGCGCGGAGTTCGCCGCGTGCATGCAGCGCGCCGGCTCGCAAACCATCGCCAGCGCCGAATGCCTGACCGCCGAGCGCAGCCGCCAGGACGCGCGCTTGAACAAGGTCTACAAGCAACTGATCGGCACGTTGCAAGGCGAACGCCGCAATCAGATCGTGGAAGCGCAACGCGTGTGGGTGCAATTGCAACAGAAGGACGGTGCGTTCGAAGCCTCGGTGTTCGATGAGCTCGGGCCGCTGGGAAATCTGCAATCGGTCGAATCCGAAGCGCTCAGCATCAGCGAAAGAGCCGATCGCCTGGAAACGTATCTGGAACTGGCGAAGCTCTGATCCTTTCGTTCCCTCTCTGTCGTCCGATCTCAAGGATTGAATCATGGCGAACATCGATACCCGGAATTTGAATGCCCTGGCCGGCGCGGTGTATTTCACCGTCGGTCGCGGCACGGAAGGCGGCTCGGCGTCGTACCGGCTGTCGGTGGCCGGCGTCAGCAACAGCGAGTGGGGCCAGGTCTCGGCGGTGGCGGCCAACAGCGGCTACAGCATCGGCACCATCCAGGTCGATCTGGGCCAGCGCGGCACCTGGCCGCTGGGGGCGACCGAGAGCCGCGCGCTGCGGCCCGGAGAAACCACCTATGTGGACGGGATCATCGCCCAGGCTTCGGCTTACGCCCGCGCCCACAATCTGCCGTTCCCTCGCGATACCGCAGACTTGCGCGCCGATCTGCTCAGTCACGGCGACGGCGGGGTGACCCGCGGCGGCAGCCGGCGTTCTTCGATCAGTTTCATCGACGCTTCCACCCGCGACACCATCAACGCCTGGGCGGGATCGGAGCAGGGCAAGCAATGGATTCACGAGAAGGTCGACTATCCGCAAGTCCGCAGCGCCACCGAGACGGCGCTGAACATCGTCAACACCCACGGCCGCAACATTTCCGAGGATCGCCGTTTCGAGGCGATCAACATCCTGGCCAAGACCGCCAATCAGTACCCGGGCGGCCTGGACAGATTGCAGACCGTGCTGCGCAACGGCGGCGACTACGATGCCTTGCTCGATGAGGCCAAGGCGATCCAGGGGCGGGTCTCGTACTACGCCGGTCCCAAGGCGGCGTCGGTCGCGGAGGGCTACGAAAACAACTACAACAATCCGGCCCGGCAGCCGGCGATGGATCGCGCGCATGCGCGCGTGTCCAGCGCCAATTACAACCCGGCCAACGAACGCAACGATCCCGACGTCAGCGCCGCCTTGGCCGCGCTTCCCAGCGGCGCGCCGCGCCGGGCCGCGGCCAATACCACGCTGGAGTTGGGCGAGAGCGGCCGCGAGGTGCGCAAGCTCGAATCTAATCTGGCCGGCCTGGGCATCAACGACAACCAGAGCCGGCCGCTGACGGTGGACGGCAATTTCAGCGCCGAGACCAAGCAGGCGGTGGAGAACTATCAGCGCGGCGCGCGGCTGGAACCGGTGGACGGCCGCGCCGGCCCGCAGACCTTGGGTTCGATCGATCGGACCGTGCGCGGCTTGCAGCAGAATCTGACCACGCTTGAGATCACCCGCGCCAACGGCCAGCCGGTCGGCGTGGACGGTTATTACGGCGACGGCACCCGCGAAGCGGTGGTCAAGTTCCAGCAAACCCATGGGCTCAATCCCAGCGGTATCGCCGATGAGGCGACCCGGACCGCGATCGATGCGGCGGTGCGCGAGCGCACTCAAGGCCAGACCCAGACTCAGCCGCAGCCGGGCGCGCAGACCACCCAGCCTCAACCCGCGCAAACCGCACCGTCGCAGCCTGCGCCCGCGCAGACTCAGCCGGGGCAGCCGACGCAGCCGGCACCGGCCGAGCAAGCCAGCGGCCCGCGCTCGTTCAACGAAGTGATGCGGGTGATGCTGCCGCCGCAGAACGGCGTCAACCCGCACATGACCAGCGATTTCGGCCCGCGCACGCTCAACGGCAGGCCCGACGATCACGGCGGCGTGGATTTCAACTACGTCGGCGGGCAAAGCGGCATCAACCTGCGCCATCCGACCGTGCATTCGCCGGTCAGCGGCACGGTGGTGTTTTCCGGCGGCGGCTACAACACCGTCGGCATCCGCGACGACCAGGGCAACGTCCACCAGATCCTGCA
Source organism: Pseudomonas sp. CGJS7 (assembly GCF_036961695.1). NCBI lineage: Bacteria > Pseudomonadati > Pseudomonadota > Gammaproteobacteria > Pseudomonadales > Pseudomonadaceae > Pseudomonas > Pseudomonas sp. CGJS7. The sequence goes on from NZ_JBAMDI010000023.1 coordinate 86,802, forward strand.
TCTGGATTCGCGTTCGGTGCAGGTGACCAACCCGCCCACGCGCGTACAGGCCGGCGATCCCATCGGCACCATGGGCGGCGAAGTTCCGGGCAACCGCGACATCGCCCAGCACGTGCATTACCAATTGCGCGATCCCAATAACCGGATCATCGATCCGGAAGCCTATTGGAACAATCAGCAGCGCGCCCAGGGTCCGGCGGCTCCGGCGGCCGATCCGCTGAGCGATGGACGTCTGCAACGCAACGAGCGCGGCGAGCCGGTGCGCGCGTTGCAGCAGAATCTGGAAACGCTCGGCGTGCAGTTCCACGACGCGCGCGGGCAGCGCATCGCCGCGACCGGTTTCTACGGTCAGCAAACCGAAACCGCGGTGCGCGATTTCCAGCGTTCGCATCAGCTCGATCCCACCGGCGTGGCCGATGCCGCCACCCGTCAGGCGATCGAAACCGCCGCGCGCGAACGCACTCAGGCCGCACCCACGCGCGCCGTGCCGGGCGAGCAGCCGCATTCGCACTCGCACGAACATCCGCACCCGCAAGCGCCGGCCGCGAATCCGCAGCAGCCGGGCAACCAAACCCGACCGGTTCCGGGCAATGTCGGCGGCCCAGAGTTGCTGACCAATCCGCAGAATCCGAACAATCCCTTGTTCAATCAGATTCTCGGCAAGGTCCACGAGGCCGAGCGCGCGCGCGGCATTCCGCCGGGCGATCACAGCCGCAACCTCGCCGCCGCGCTCACTGTCGAAGCCGTGCGCGAACGCATCACTCAGCCCGAGCGGGTCGAGCTGAGCCGCGACGGATCGCTGGCGCGCGTGGTCCAACTCAGTGCGATGGGCGACCGGCCCGAGTTGAACCGCGCCACCGACGGCATCGGCACCCAGCAGGCGGTGCAGCAATCGGTGCGCGAAAGCAGCGAGCAGGCCACGCAGGTGTCCAACAACGTGCGCGCGCAGGACGCCAACGATCAGCGCCAGCGCGAGGAGCGTCCGGAGAAGGCGATGTCTCAGTAAGCGCCGCAAGCGCATATTCGGCATCGGCGAAGCCCCGCATCCGCGGGGCTTTCGCTTGTTGGCGTCCGCGATCGCGGTTCGATCGGATCATCGGGAATTTCGTCAGGTCGGCGGATGCACGCGCGCCAGCCGAACGCCGCGCTCGGACGAAGATTTTCGCGCTGCCCCCGCGCAATCGCAGCCCGTGCGAACCCCTCCGGCGACAATAACGCCTGGCCAACCAACGGGCCCGACCCCGGGCCGGCAGGGCAGGATGCCGGCATTGCGAGCAAGCCCATGACCCCGACTCCTTTGGAAAAGACCGGCGAGTTCGAGCGCACCGACAACGGTTGGGTGCTCAAGTTCTGGATTCGCGAGGACGCTGGACTGCGTCTGCGTCACGAAGTGTTCGACGACACCCCGGCGTTGCTGCGCCGGATCTACGAAGTGTTCGGCCGCGACGCCAAGCCGATCGTCTCGCCGCGCATCGCCGCCTGACCCTCGCCGCGCTCGTGCGCTTGCAACGGCCCGCCCTGATCCGGCGGGCCGTTTGCGTTGTGGCGACGGGGCTGGGCAGGGGGATCGATCGGGGTCGAGGTAGGGCAGATCGATGCTTGCGTTAAAAATTGAACGACGTATAAAATTGTCCATAGTTCATATTTAGGCTTCGGCATGATCCCGCCAATCCCCGATCCCGACCCCGGCCGGCGCGAACGCAAGCGCCAGCAAACCCTGGACCACCTGGCCGCGACCGCGTTCGCCCTGTTCGAACGCCAGGGGTTCGACGCGGTGACCATGGAGCAGATCGCGGCCGAGGCCGATGTCGCCAAGGGCACGCTCTACAACCACTTCCCGGTCAAGGAAGCGCTGCTGGCGCACCAGTTCCATGGCGAGATCGCCCGCGGCGCGCAAGGTCTGGCCGCCAGCCTGGCCGAGCGCGAGAGCTTCGTGGCGCGGCTGTCGGGCTGGCTGCAGGTGTCCGCGGACTGGTGCCAGAGCCGGCGCCCGTATCTGCCGCATTACCTGCGGTTCCGCTTCATGAGCCTGGACGCGCGGACCCGCGGCCGCGATCCGTCGCGCAGCGGCATGGAGCGCTTGTTCCAGGCCCTGATCGAGGCCGCGCAGGGCGCGGGGGAAGTGCGCGCCGACCTGCCGGCGGAGCATTTGGCCGCGCTGCTGCAGCACCTGTACCTGGGCGCGTTGATGCGCTGGGTCGCGGTGGACGACGACGCCTCGCAGGAGCGCTCTCAGACGCGCCTGGAGAACGAGTTCGCCGCGGTGGTGGACTTGTTCGTCCACGGCGCCGGGCGCGCGCAGGAACGCGCATGAGCGCGCTGCTGGACTGGGCGCAGGCGGCCGAGGCCGGCGCGGCGCGCGCCGGCGGCAAAGGCTGGCAGCTCGGGCGCATGGCGCGGCTCGGCATCGCCGTGCCCGAAGGTTTCGTGATCGGCGCCGAGGCCAGCCAGGGCCGCCGCCGCGGCGATCCGGTGCCGGCGGACTTGCTGCAACGGCTGGACGAAGAATTGCGGCGTCGCGGTTGGCACGAGCGCGCATTGGCGGTGCGTTCCTCCGCGCCGCAGGAAGACTCCGAACGCGCGTCGTTCGCCGGCATCCACCGTTCCTGCCTCAACGTGCGCGGCGCCGCAGCCCTGGCGCAAGCGGTGGCGGAGGTGTGGGACTCCGCGCACGACAGCGCCGCCGCCGCGTATCGCGAGCGCTTCGGCTTCGCCGCCGACGACACCGCGATGGCGGTGGTGGTGATGCCGCTGTTGCCGGCGGTGGCCTCGGGCGTGGCGTTCACCTGCGATCCGATGAGCGGACGCGAGGACCGGGTAACGATCAACGCGCATTGGGGCCTGGGCGAGGCGATGGTCGGCGGGATCGCCGACGCCGACGAATACCGCTTGCGCACCGGCCGCATCGACGGCCGCCCCGAACTGCTGGAACAACGCATCGGCGCCAAGCTGCGCCACAGCCGCGCGCGCGAAGACGGCGGCACCGAACTGGCCGACACCCCGGCGCAGCAAGCCGCCAGCGCGGTGCTGCAACCGGCGCAGGCGGTGCAGATCGCGAGCCTGGCGCTGGACGCCGCGCGCGCGCTGGATTTCGCCCGGCCGCATTTCGACATCGAGTGGGTGTGGGACGGGGCGCGGGTGTGGATCGTGCAAGCGCGGCCGGTGACCGCCGCGGCGCGGCATACCTATCCGGCGCTGCAGCGTCAGCCGACCTGGTGGACGCGCGGCAACACCCGCGAAATCCTGCCCGAACCGTTGTCGGCGCTGGATTGGTCGGTGTACGCGATCGCCGCCGACCGCATGCTCACGCTCGGCTACGAACTCGGCGGCTATCCGGTGCTGGCCGGCGTGCCGCACACGGCGCTGCATCGCGGGCGGGTGTACTTGAACGCCTCGCTGATCCAGTGGGAAGGTTTCGACGCTTACGGCATCGCGCCCAAGGCGATGAACGGATTGCTCGGCGGCAGCCAGGACGAAATCGCGGTGCCGCCGCCGACCTGGCGCGACCGCCTGCGCCGCGGCGCTCGCTTGCTGCGCTACATGCGCCGCGCCGGCAAGCAGCGGCGCGCGGCCGCGGCCGATTTGATCCGGGCGCGCGAACAAGCGCGGCAGTGGCGCGAGCAGGATCTTTCCCTGGGCACGCGCGGGCTGGCCGAACTGTTGCGCCGGCAGCTGGCCCAGGTGCGCGGCGCGGACGCGCTGTTTTTCCTGCAAGGATCGGCCGGCGGCACCCTGACCAGCCTGGTCGATCTGATCGACAAGCAGTGCCCGGGCGAAGGTCATGCGCTGACGGCGGCATTGATGGCCGGCGGCGAACCTAGTGTCACCGCGCAACAGGGCTACGACTTGATGGCGCTGGCGCACACGGCCGCGGGCGATGCCCAGGCGCAAGCGTGGTTGCGCGATCCGGCCCGCGCCGACGCGCAATGGCGCGAGCGCTTGCCCGCGGCCAGCGCTTTCCGGCGCGAGTTCGAAGCCTTTCTCGAACGCTACGGCCATCGCGCGATCGGCGAAAGCTATCTGCGCAATCCGCGTTGGCGCGAACAGCCGGGCTATCTGCTGGACATGGCCTTAAGCCTGCACGACAGCGACCCGATCGCGTTGCGCCGCCGTCAGGGCGAGTTCTCAGAGCAGGCGTGGCAGCGGCTGCGCGAATCCATGCCGGCGTGGCAGCGGCCCTTGCTGCGCCATCTGGCGCGCAGCGCGGCCAACGATTGCAATCAGCGCGAGGCCGCGCGCAGTGCGTTGATGGCGTACTTCGAAGCCTTGCGCCGCACCGCGCTGGCGTTGGGCGCGCGACTGGTCGAGATCGGCGGATTGGACGCGGTCGAGCAGGTGTTCGAACTGACCGGCGAAGAGATTTGCGATGCGGCCGAAGGCCGATTGGCGCCGACGCACGTGCGGGCGCGGGCGCTGGAGCGGCGCGCGACGCGGCTGCAGTGGGCGAGTTCGGTCGAGACGGAATTGGTGGTCGAACACGGACAATGGGCCGACACCGCCAGCGTTGCCGAAGCGCCCTCATCCGATCGCGGCGACTCGGGCGGGCAGGTGTGGTCGGGCACGCCGATCGGCGCCGGACGGGTGCGCGGGCGGGTGCGGATCGTGCGCGATCCCGGCGACGGCGCGGCCTTGCAGCGCGGCGAGATTCTGCTCGCGGCGAGCACCGATCCTGCGTGGACGCCGCTGTTCCTCAAGGCCGGCGGATTGGTGATGGAGACCGGCGGATTCCTGTCGCACGGCGCGATCGTCGCGCGCGAGTTCGGCATCGCGGCGGTGGCGAATCTGCCCGGCATCCTCGGCCAATTGCGCGACGGCGAAACCGTCGAGGTCGATGGTTATCGCGGCGAGGTGCGCCGCGTCGCCGAGTGATCGGCGATGCGGGGCGCTATCGCGTTCCCGATCAGGGATCCTCGACCGTATACCCGGCCGCGCGCAGCTTATCGAGCAGCCCGCCGTTCTCCAGCAGATCCGCCACCGGCAAGGTGGCGAAGGTGCTGTTGTTCTTGGCGATCGCCGCCTCGGCGCGTTGCAGCCATTGCGCGGTCACGCGCTGGCGCAGGTCGCCGATGTTCAAGCGCTGGGCCACGCCGGTCGCGGCCAGCGCTTCCAGGCAGGTGCGGTACTGATCGCCCTGCGGCAACGCGCGCAAGGTGGCGATATCGCCGACCGCCCAGGCGTTGCCGCGCGCGCGCATCGATTCCAGATCGCCCTCGATTCGCGCCAGGGTCTTGGAAAAACATTCGCGGTCGTCCAGCGCGCTGGCGGAGAATTCCTTCAGCGTGGCCTTGGGGTCGTCGATCTTCAGCGTCACCCGCGCTTCGGTGATCGGCACGCCGTGGCGCTTGGCGGTCTTCTCCACCACCGGTTGCACCACGCCCTTCATGCTCATGCCCGATTGCTTGATCGCCGCTTCGTAGAGTTCCTGCGCGGCGAAGATCGGGCGCCATTTCTCCACCCCTCCGTCGCGGCCGATGTAGCGCGCCTTCAAGGTAGACCAGCGCGCGTACAGATCGGCCGGCACGACTTCGTCCAGGGTCTTGCCGTCGGGATTCTTGCGCGCCTTCAGCGCGGTCGGGATCAGCATCATGGTGCGCAGCACGCCCAACTCGGTGCCGAAGCTCACCGACGGCGGCGCGATCACTTCCTGCGATTCGGCGATGGTCGCCTCGACGTCGCGCGACAGCCAGGTCATGTCCTTGGGCAACGGGCTCAGGGTGCCGAGGATCCACAGCACATGGCCGCCGCGCATGATCTTCCACATGCCCGGGCCGGGCTGCTCGCCGGTGACCACCAGGGTGTCCAGGTCGCGGATATCGGCCGGCGGCGTGGCCGGTCCGGCGGCGCTCTGGGCAGGCGCGCTCTGCGCCGCCGCGGTGCCCGACAGGGCCGCGCTCAACAGCAGGGCGGTAACAAGTGCTCGACGCATCCGTGGCGCTCCTGGGGGCGGGCAGGCCGGGGCTTGGGCGGGAAGCCGGATCGTAGCCGGTCCGCGCCGAGGACTGTGTACTGGTCTGTAACCCGGCCGTTGCGGCAAGGCGATTGTGCGCGCCGCGACCCGTAAACGGCCGCACCAGCGCGCGGATGCGGCGTGACCAGGTTTGCAAATGAGAACTATTGCCAACTAGACTGGCAACCGTCCCGCCCGCGCGGGAGCCCGCCAACCCGGCAGGATGCCGCCCCGGCTTGGCCGCCCTTCGCTACCGATACCGCATGACCGAGACCCTCGCCAATCCGGCCGCCGCGTCCGCGCCTCCGAGCGCGCGCGCTTCGCAACGTCCGTCCGCCGGCGCCGCGCCCGCGCGCAAGCCGCGCGCGAAGCTGTCCTGGCGCTATCGCGGCGCGGTCGCGGTGCGCGCGTTCGCGGCGCTGGTGCTCGGTTATCTGCTGGCCTACGCCTCGACCGCGGTGCTGAGCATGGTGCTGCCGTTCGAGCGGGTCGACCGGGTGGTCGCGGCGAGTCTGCTCAGCTTTTTCATCTGGTGCGCGGCGGCGATGTACGCCTTCGCCGCGCGCAGCGCCTGGCGCGCGTGCTGGGCGCCCGCGCTGGCGACGGCGCTGTTGCTGGCGGCGGCGAAGTGGCTCGGCGCGGTCGCGTTGTTCTCCCCAGCTACGTTGCCGGCGGCGTGAGGAGCGCGCAATGAAGAACACCTTCTCGCAAGCGATGGCCTGGCTGCACACCTGGGCGGGGCTGACCATCGGCTGGCTGTTGTTCGTGATCTTCGTCGGCGGCACCATCGCCTGCTTCGACAAAGAGCTCACCCACTGGATGCAGCCGGCGCTGCACGGCCACGAGCGCAGCGGCGACAGCGTCAGCCTGACCCATGCGGTCGAGCAATTGCAGAAGGTCGCCAAGCCGCATCCGCATGCGTATTACGTCACCTTGCCGGGCGAGCGATCCAAGGCGCTGGAAGGCGGCGTGTACTACGACGTCGGTACGCCCGATCTGGTCACCCTGGATCCGGCCACCGGCGCCAAGATTCCCGAGACCGCCGGCGGCGAGTTCTTCTTCACCTTGCACTACAACCTGCACGCGGAAACCTGGGGCATGTACATCGTCGGCATCGCCGGCATGTTCATGCTGCTGGCGATCGTGACCGGCATCGTCATCCACAAGCGCATCTTCAAGGACTTCTTCACCTTCCGGCCGAAGAACGGCGGCCAGCGCGCCTGGCTGGACGGGCACAACCTCACCGGCGTGCTCGGCCTGCCGTTCCATTTGATGATCGCCTACACCGGCGTGGCGATCTTCGTCGCCAACTACATGCCGGCGGGTTTGTTCGCCGCCTACAACGGCGACGCGGAAAAATTCTTCGTCGAGGCCAGCGACAGCTACGAGCGCCCGGAAACGCACAAGCCGCTCAAGAGTATCTACCCGATCGACAAGCTGGTCGCCGACGCGCGCGCGCGCCTGGGCCAGCCGATCACCTGGGCCAGCGTGCACCATCCCGACGACACCAGCGCGACGATTTCCTTCGGCGGCGATCACAGCCGCGACGTGGCCTGGAATTTCAACTCGGTGTTCTACGACGCCGGCGACGGCAAGTTCCTGCACCAGTCCGGGCCGATGGCCGCCGGTTACAAGACCTACACCTTCATCGGCGGCATGCACATGGCGCAGTGGGGCGGAAGCGCCTTGCGTTGGCTGTATTTCGTCATGGGCATCGCCGGCTGCGTGATGATCGCCAGCGGCATGCAGGTGTGGGTGAACAAGCGCGCCAAGAAGATCGCCGAAGCCGGCAGCGCTTCGGGTTACGGCTTGGTCCAGGCTTTGAATCTGGGCGTGGTCGGCGGCATGCCGCTGGCGAGCGCGGCGATGGTGATCGCCAATCGTCTGATCCCGGCCGACGTGGCGGCGCGCGCGAGCGCGGAGATCACGGTGTTCTGCGCGGTGTGGATCGCGGCGAGCTTGTACGCGGCGATTCCGGCCGTGCACAAACGCGGCTGGGGCCAGTTCTTCGCCCTCAACGCGGTCGCGTTCGCGCTGATTCCGCTGGTCAATCTGGCGACCGCGCCGAACAGCCATCTGATCGCGACCATCGGCCGCGGCGATTGGAGCCTGGCCGCGGTCGATCTGACCGCGCTGGCGCTGGCGACGGGCTTCGCGCTGCTGGCGCGGCGTTCCTTCGCCAAGGCGCGGCAGCCGGCGCCGGAACGCAAGCCGCGGCGCGAACGCGCCGGCGGCGAGCACGGCGGACGCAATCCGGCGTTGGCGGACGGTTGAGGAGCGCGTAGCGATGCTTTGGTTGGGACTGTGTCTGGGCGTGGCGGCGTGGTGCTTGCTGAGCCTGGGATTGGAAAAACACCATCAGCAGGTGTTCGCCGGCGCATTCCGTCCGGCTCGCGCGCGCGCGTTGCGCGGCCTGGGTTGGGCATTGCTGGCGCTGGATTTCGGCTTGTTCGTCTACGCCTGGGGTTGGGCGCAAGGCCCGATCTTCTGGACCGCGGCGCTGATCGTGTCGGCGCTGGCGTGGACGTTGCTGATGACGATGGCGCCGAAGGCCAGCACCAAGGTGGCGGCGGCGGCGGTGTTGAGCGCGTTCGTGGCGATGCCGTTCTGGTTGGGCTGATTGGGCGCGATCGCGCTTTCGCCGTAGCCGAATTGGCGCGGTCGCGGCTTGCGCCGCTCCTACAGTCGCAAACGAACCGGCTGTAGCCCTTGTAGGAGCGGCGCAAGCCGCGACCGCGCAAACGCGACCACGGCGTAATCCATAACGAAAACGCCCGGCACGAAGCCGGGCGTTTTGTTTTGCATCGTGCGGCTCTCGACGCCGCGGATCAGCCCGCGGCCGACTGCGCCGGCTGCGCCGGCTGCGCCGCCAACTGCGGCCACCGCTTCAGCACCGAGGCGCGGATCGAGGCCGTATCCAGTCCTGCTTCGGCCAGCAATTGTTCGCGGCTGGCGTGGTGCTGGAATTCGTCCGGCAAGCCCAGGTGCAGGATCGGCAGCACGATGCCTTCGGCCGCCAGCAGTTCGGCCACGCCGCTGCCGGCGCCGCCGGCGACGACGTTGTCTTCCAGGGTCACCAAGCCTTCGTGGGTGTGCGCCAGTTCCAGGATCAGGCTGCGGTCCAGCGGTTTGACGAAGCGCATATTGACCACGGTCAGGCCGAGTTCGGCGGCCGCGGCTTCGGCGGCCGGGACGATCGCGCCGAACGCGAGCAGGGCGATGCGCGAGCCTTGCCGGCGCAGTTCGGCTTTGCCGATCGGCAGCGTGTCCAGGCCCGGCTGGATCGCCGTGCCGGGGCCGGTGCCGCGCGGATAACGCACCGCGGCTGGGCCTTCGTAGCGATGGCCGGTGCTGAGCATCTTGCGGCATTCGTCTTCGTCGGCCGGCGCCATCACCACCATGTTCGGCACGCAGCGCAGATACGACAGATCCAGGTTGCCGGCATGGGTGGCGCCGTCCGGGCCGACCACGCCGCCGCGATCGATCGCGAACAGCACGTCGAGGTTCTGGATGGCGACGTCGTGCACCAGTTGGTCGTAGCCGCGCTGCAGGAAGGTCGAGTAGATCGCCACCACCGGCTTGGCGCCTTCGCAGGCCATGCCCGCGGCCAGGGTCACCGCGTGTTGCTCGGCGATGGCGACGTCGAAGTAGCGCTGCGGATATTCCTTGCTGAAACGCACCAGGCCCGAGCCTTCGCGCATCGCCGGGGTGATGCCCATCAGGCGTTCGTCGGCGGCGGCCATGTCGCACAGCCATTCGCTGAAGATGTCGGTATAGGTGGGCTTCTTCGCGCCCGGCTTGCTGACCAGACCCTTTTCCGGATCGAACGGGCCGACCGCGTGATAACCGATCTGGTCGCCCTCGGCCAGTTCGAAGCCTTTGCCCTTGGTGGTGATGATGTGCAGCAGCTGCGGACCCTTCAGGCCCTTGAGCGTCTTCATCGCGCCGAGCAGGGCGGGCAGGTCGTGGCCGTCGATCGGGCCGGTGTAGTGGAAACCGACTTCCTCGAAGAACGTGGACGGCACGAACATGCCTTTCCAATGTTCTTCCCAGCGGCGCACGAACTTGGCCGCGGGCTTGCGCTTGTCGCCGAGCAGCTTCTTGCCGCTTTCGCGCAGCGCGTTGAGCGTGCGGCTGCCGGTGAGGCGGCCGAGCATCTTGGTCACGCCGCCGACGTTCTCGGAGATCGACATCTGGTTGTCGTTGAGGATCACCAGCAGGTTCGGTTCCGGATCGGCCATGCCGCCGGCGTGGGCCAGCGCTTCGAAGGCCATGCCCGCGGTCATCGCGCCGTCGCCGATCACCGCTACGATCTTGCGGTCGTCGTTCTTGCGCTGCGCGGCGATGGCCATGCCCAGCGCGGCCGAGATCGAAGTCGAGCTGTGGCCGACGCCGAAGGTGTCGTATTCGGATTCGTCGCGCTTGGGGAACGGCGCGACGCCGTCCTTCTGCTTGACGGTGTGGATCTCATCGCGGCGGCCGGTGAGGATCTTGTGCGGATAGCACTGGTGGCCGACGTCCCAGACCAGACGGTCGACCGGGGTTTCGTACAGCCAGTGCAGCGCCACGGTGAGCTCGATCACGCCCAGGCCGGCGCCGAAGTGTCCGCCGACCAGGGCGACTTGTTCGATCAGATAGGCGCGCAATTCATCCGCGATCGCCGGCAGTTCCTCTTCGGGAAAGCCGCGCAGATCGGCGGGGACCTGGATACGGGAAAGACGCGGGTAGCGCTGTGAATCGATCATCACGACCATCTGGCATTCAGCTAGTCGAGTATTGTCCTGCCCCAGTGTGAGGCGGGCAAGAAGTGTGACCGTTTGAAGTTCGGCCCGGGCCGCCGGCAAGCGCGGCTCAGGCATCGAACGGGGCTGAAATTACGCCAATTCGGGCCGATCTGCGCCGAACCGTGCCGAATACCGCCATTGGCCGGATTCCGGCACGCCGTCGCAACCTCGCGGCTGCGACGATCGGTCGCGCAGCCGGCTCAGCGGCCGCGCAGGCGCCCGAACAGGCCGCCGGACTTGGCCGGTTCGACCGGGGTCGGGTCGCCCTCGGGCTCGGCGAAACCGGTGGCCAGGTTGGCGTTGATGAAGTCGGCGACCTCGGCCTCGGTCACGCCGCTGGCTTCGGCGATTTCGGCGACCGTCGCCGGCGCCTTCATCATCACCGTGGCGATGCGGAAGTGCTTGGGGTATTCGCGCTCGGTCTGCGGCCACTTGGTCATGCGGTAGCGGCGATGCGGATCGTGGCCCGGCGCCAGCCGGCCGCGGCCGGCGAGCAGGTTGCCGAACCACACCAGCCGGGCCAGCGGCATCGGCGCGCCGAGCTGGGCCGCGGCGCTGTCCCACTGCGCCGCCGGCAGGATCTCGAATTCGGCCGGGGCGAAGCCGCGATCGAACAGGCCGGACAGCGGCTTGAGCGCGGCTGGGCCGTGGTACTTGCGATGATCGGCGTCGATCAGGATGCGTTCTTCGCCGCTGCCCACGCGCAACAGGCCGCGCAGACGGCCGGGCATCAGCCAGTCGAGCAGGCCGTCGCCGCTGAGGGTGATGGAAGGCGCCGAAGACGAAGCGGCGATGGCTCCTGCGTTCGGCGCCGGTGTCGGTGCCGGGGCTGCAGGCGCTTGCGCGACAGGTGCGGGAGCGACGGGCGTGGCGGCAGCGGGTGCGGCAGCAACGGGCGCGGGCGTGGCCGGCGCTGTCGAAACCTCAGCCGTCGGCGTCGCCGCGACGGGAGCGACCGCGGAAGTCGCCGCCTGCTGCGCCACCGCGGCCTTGGCCTGGGCCAGGTCGGTCTGCAGCAGTTCGACCACCACATCCGGCAGCGCCGCGGTCGGATCGGTGCTGGGTTGTTGCGGAATCTCCACCACCGCGGCCGGCGCCGTCGGCGCGGGCGCGGCGGCGGGCAGGGACTTGCCGTTCTGGACCGCGATTTCGCCGAGCAGGCGCACCAGCGAATCGGCGTTGAACGGGTGGGTCAACAGATAATCGGCCTGGGTGCGCTGGGCCGCGGTCAGCGCGACCACCGCCTTGCCCGAGGCGTGCAGACGCAGCCAGCTCATCGGGCCGTACATGCTGTCCATGTCGACGACGACGAAGTGGGCTTGTTGTTCCGGAACCAGGGTCCAGTGTCCGCCGAGTTGCGCATTGGCCACCTTGAAGGCGGTCTGCAAAGCAGACTCCGTCGCCGGGTCCATACCGGTCAGACCGAGGGTCAGAGGCATCTGGTCACATCCGAAAGTCGATGGCCAAGAGTGTCGGGGACGACACGATGGTCGTCAACGAGCGTTATTCGTCGCATTTGCGCGCATATCGGCACGTCGGATGTGGCTGGTCGCCACATACTGTGACGGCCTTCATGACTTAACCGCTGAGTCGCGCGTTCTTCGGCAACTGGTTTTTCAAGAACGCCATCTGGTCGGCCAGGATGTTCCTGTTCGACAGGATCAGATGTTCGACCCAACTGGGCCGATACGGTACCGCCAGCAGCGGCATGCCGGCCTGCTGCGGGGTGCGGTTGCCCTTGCGCGAGTTGCAGGCGAAGCAGGCGGCGACCACGTTCTCCCACAGGTCGCGGCCGCCCTTGGACACCGGCACCACGTGATCGCGGGTCAGGTGCGGGCGATGGAAGTCGTGGCCGCAGTACATGCACAGATGGCCGTCGCGGGCGAACAGCGCGGCGTTGGTGAGCGCGGGCGTGGGGTCGAGCGCGCCGGGACGGGCGTGTCCGCGCGCGGCGACGATGGGGTGCAGATCGAGCACGCTGCGCTCGCCGGTGAAACGGTTGATGCCGCCGTGCACCTGCAGGCAGGGATCGCCCAAGGTCCAGGCGACCGCGCCGCGCGCGTAGAGGCAGCTGGCTTCCTGCCAGTTCATCCAGTCGAGCACGCGGCCGTGCGCATCGAGCGACAACAGCCGCACCGAGTTCAATCGTTCCAGGGCGTTGCGAGGGACGGCGCGCGGGCCGGTCCAGGGCGAATAAGGATCGCCGACGCCGGAGGGGTCCGGCTCACGCTGAAGCATTTCAGCGTGGGTTCCGGTTCTGACCAGGCGGATCTTCGCTCTATCGGTCTCCATCGGGAAACCAGCTTATACCCTCTCGGTTACATTTTGTGTAGAGCGCCGTGCCGCCGGTCAGGGCATGAGCGGGGCGTGATGAGGGACGACGCTCGAATCGGCCCGATCGCTGTTGCCCCCAACGTAAAGCATTCCCCCCTTTGAAAAATGGGGGTAGGGGGGATTTGCTCTTGCTCTTGATCTCGCAAAACGAAGCGCTGGAACTTTGACTGGCGCGGGTTAAAAGCAAATCCCCCCTAACCCCCCTTTTTCAAAGGGGGGAATGCTTGCGTGAGGTGAGGGGCGATCGGGTGCTCTTTCGAATCCCGACTCTTCCCGCTCAGTCGCCGAAACTCTCCGCCGTCAGGCTCATCAACGGCGCCGTGCCGCTGTCGATCGCCGCCTTGTGCGCGAGCGTGCGCGGCAGGATCCGGCTGAAGTAGAAACGCGCGGTTTCGCGCTTGCCGTCCTTGAAGCTCTGGCTCTGATTCGACGCCTCGGCCGCGGCGACGCTGCGCGCCCACCAATAAGCCAGCGAGACATAGCCCGAGTAGAACAAGTAATCGTACGAAGCCGCGCCGACTTCGTCGGCATTGGCCGCGGCGCGCTTGCCGATGCTCATGGTCAGCTGCAGCCACTCGCCGGCGGCCTGGCGCAGCGGCGCGACGAATTCGGCCACCGCCGCGTTGTCCGCGTTTTCGGCGCAGAACGCTTCGATCTTCTTCAGCATCACCTGCAGGCCCGCGCCCTGCATCTGCATGACCTTGCGGCCGAGCAGGTCCAGCGCCTGGATGCCGGTGGTGCCTTCGTACAAGGTGGTGATGCGCGCGTCGCGGGCGAGTTGTTCCATGCCGTGCTCGGCGATGTAGCCGTGGCCGCCGAAACACTGCAGCGCGTGGTAGGTGCATTCCACGCCCCATTCGGTCAGGCAGGCCTTGACGATCGGGGTCATGAAACCGATCAGCGCATCGGCTTCGGCGCGTTCGCTTTCGTCCGGTGCGGCGTGGGCGATATCGACCTGCAACGCGGCGTCGTAACCCATCGCGCGGCCGCCTTCGACCAGCGCCTTGCAGGTCAGCAGCATGCGCCGCACGTCGGGGTGGACGATGATCGGATCGGCCGGCAGTTCCGGGAACTTGGTGCCCGACAGCGAGCGCATCTGCAAACGCTCGCGCGAGTAACGCAGCGCGTTCTGCAGTGCGCGATCGGACAGGCCCAGGCCTTGCAGGCCGACCGCGAGGCGGGCGGTGTTCATCATGGTGAACATCGCCATCAGGCCCTTGTTCGGCTGGCCGATCAGATAGCCCTGGGCGCCGTCGAAATTCATCACGCAGGTGGCCGAGCCGTGGATGCCCATCTTGTGCTCGAGGCTGCCGCAACGCACCGCGTTGGCGTCGCCGACCGAACCGTCGCGCGCGACCTTGACCTTGGGCACGATGAACAAGGAAATGCCCTTGCTGCCGGCCGGCGCGTCGGGCAGGCGCGCGAGCACCAGGTGGATGATGTTGTCGGTGAGGTCGTGGTCGCCGGCGGTGATGAAGATCTTGGTGCCGCTGATCGAATACGAGCCGTCGGCCTGCGGTTCGGCCTTGGTCTTCAGCAGACCCAGGTCGGTGCCGCAATGCGGTTCGGTCAGGCACATGGTGCCGGTCCAGCGGCCTTCCACCAGCGGCTTGAGGAAGACTTCCTGCTGCCACTCCTCGCCGTGGTGCAGCAGCGCTTCGGTGGCGCCGTGCGAGAGCAGCGGGAAGTTGCCCCAGGCCAGATTGGCCGCGTCGATCATTTCCTTGAGCGGCACGCCGGCGGCGTGCGGCAGGCCTTGGCCGCCGAACTTCACTTCCGCGGTGAGGCCCGACCAGCCGCCTTCGACGAACTGGGTGTAAGCCTGCTTGAAGCCCGGCGGCGTGGTGACCGCGCCGGTGGCCTTGTCGTGGCTGCAACCGATCTGATCGCCGACGCTGTTGAGCGGCGCGAGCACGGTTTCGTTGAAACGCGCGCCTTCCTCCAACACCGCATCGAGCGTGTCGCGGCTGGCGTCGGCGTAGCCCAGGCGCTGGAACTGCGCTTCGGCGCCGAGCACGTCGAACAGGACGAAACGCATGTCGGTGAGGGGGGCTTTATAAGTGCTCATGGCTGTCCGGGATTCGAGATTGGGGATTCGGGAGTGGATGAGGCGGCGGGCGGAACCGGAGGCTGGCGTTCGCTTGGGCGAATCGCCAATCCCGAATCCCGAATCGCGGCCGTCAGCGCATCACGCCGGGCAAGCCCGGCGCCGGGCTCAGCGCGCTGCTGCGCTCGATGTTGAAGACGCGTTGCTTGGTTTGATCGGGCGTGGCCGCGATCTCGCCCTTGAGGCTGTAGTTGAGGCTGCGGCCGCCGGCCAGGGCGTCGGCGATGGCGAGCTTGGCGGTGCCGCTGGGCTTGAGCGCGACGGTGACCACGTCGGCCGACTCCGGGCCGATCGACAAGGCCGGCTGCGCCTGCAATTGGCCGGCGCTGTCGTCGCCGAGCTTGAGCTGCAGGTCCAGGCGATCGAACTGCATCGGGATGCTGCTGAAGTTCTCGATCCGTACGTCCACCGACCAACTGCCGTCGGCGCGCACGGTCAGTTGCTGAATGCGCGCGGCCGGCTCGGACACGCGGCGCACCGGCCCGGATTTGCATGCGGCCAGCAGCGCGAACACCAGCGCCAGACCGAAGACCCGCACCCAGACCCCTGCTTTCATGCCGCCGCTCCGTATCGTTCGATGCCTTGGGAAGGCGAGGATACTACGGCGAATGGTGGCGCCGGCAGGGGCCGGATCGGTGGTTTTGCGACGGGGGTGGCCGGGGGCTGGGTTTGCCGCTGGGTCGGGGAGAGGGGCGTGGTGGTTCAGAGGG
>NZ_JBAMDI010000230.1:0-8079 GCF_036961695.1 Pseudomonas sp. CGJS7
GCATCCGCTCAGGTTTTGGTTTTGGCCTTCTTCTCCGCCGCCTTGGCCCGGCTCTCATCGATGAACCGATCCACCCGCTGCTCCAGCACCGGCAACGGCACCGAACCCAGCGCCAGAATCGCATCGTGGAAACCGCGGATATCGAAGTCCGCACCCAGCGCCTGCTCGGCCTTGGCGCGCGAACGCTCGATGCTCATCTGCCCCAGGTAGTACGACAGCGCCTGCCCCGGCCAGCCGATGTAGCGATCGACCTCGGTCTGGATCTCGTGCTCGCTCAAGGCGGTGTTGTCGCGCAGGAACGCCTGCGCGCGTTCGCGGCTCCAGCCCAGATGGTGGATGCCGGTGTCCACCACCAGCCGGCTGGCGCGCCACATCTGGTAGGTCAGAAAACCGAAGTAATCGTAGGGCGTGTCGTACATCCCCATCTCGATGCCGAGCTTCTCCGAGTACAAGGCCCAGCCCTCGCCATAGGCGGAGATGTAGGTGTAACGGCGGAAGTCCGGCAAGCCCTCGTGCTCGGCCGCCAGCGAGCCCTGCAAGGAATGGCCCGGCGCGGACTCGTGCAAGGTCAACGCCGGCAGATTGAACAACGGACGCGAAGGCAGATCGTAGGTGTTGACCAGATACACATCGCGCCCGCCGCGGCCGGCGGTGTAGAACGGCGCCAGATCCGGCGGCACCGGACGGATCGCGAAGCGCTGGCGCGGCAACAGGCCGATGTAGTTGCCGATCTCGCCGTCCACGCGCTTGGCCAGCCACGAAGCGCGCATCAGCAGTTCTTCGCCGGTCTTGGGATAGAACTTCGGATCGGTACGCAGGTAATGCAGGAATTCGGGGAAGCTGCCCTTGAAATCGGTCTTGGCGATGGTCTGATCCATCTGCGCGCGGATCTTGGCGACTTCTTCCAGGCCGATCTTGTGGATCTGCGCCGGCGCCAGATCCAGGGTGGTGTATTCGCGGATCTCGGCGCGGTACAGCTTCTCGCCGTCGGGCATGGACTCCGCCGCCAGGGTGGTGCGCGCCTGCTGCATATATTCGTTCTGCATGAACGCCAGCAGCTTGCGATACGCCGGCAGCACCGACTCGTCGATCGCCTTGGCCGCCTCGGCGCGCAGACGCGCCTGCTCGGCGGCGGGAATGTTCGCCGGCATCCGCTTGAACGGCGTGTACAGCAGATTGTCTTCGAGCTTGGCGTCGACCACTTCCTTGATCGACACATCGCGCCCGGTCAAGGTCACCCGCGGCACGCTGAAACCGCGCTTGAGCCCGGCGCGCATGTTGCCGATCTGCTCATCGAAGTAGCGCGGGATATCGCGCAGTTGGCCGAGGTAACGCTGGTAGCCGACCGTATCGCGGATCGGCCGGCGTGCGGTGAAGCCCAGATTGGTCCAGAACGAACTGTCGCTGTTGAACGGCATTTCCCACTGACGCAGGCGCTGGTTGTCCAACAGGCTGCTGATCTGCTGACGGAACACCTCGTAGTTGACCGGGTCCTCGCCGCTGAGCTGGTTCTTGGGAATCGCGTCGAGCTCCTTGAGCACTTGCGCCCAATAGCGTTCGCGCTCGGCCTGGGTGGCCGGATCGACCTTGGGCAAATGCGCGGCCGGCTGGCCCTGCACGTCCTCATCGTCGCCGCCGGCGAACTGCGCCTGGCGCCATTTCCATTCGCGGGTGTACAGCGCCTTGAAGCGCTCGCCGGCATCGCTGGAAGCGGCGATCGGCGCGCTCGCGGGTTCGGCGGCGAACGCCGGCGCAAGGCCCAGACCGATGCTCAGAGCCAGGGACAGCGCGGCCAGCGGCACGCGCGCGGAGACGGAACGGATCGAGGACATCGCGGGACTCAGCGGTGGCGGACGGAATCCTTCGATGATGCGGCAATTGCAGGGTCGGCGGATATGCCGATTGGGCTAGGAGCGGGGTCGGATGTCGGGGCCTGGATATCGGCCAATGGCCCGCGCCCCGACAGTTCGCCAACCCCTGCCCCCAGCCCTGTCCTCAAGGCACCGGCTGAAAATTCGGATACGCCGGGCTGCCCGTATCGAACAAGCGCGTCGGCCGGCCCTTCAGATGCCGATCGAAGAACGCCCGCACGTAGGCCCGCGATCCGGCCACGGCCTCGGCCGCCGGCAAGGTGCCGTAAGCGCCCGCGGCGAAACCGGGCGGGACCGCATCGCCCAGCGGCGGCAGGATCGCGGCGAAATCGCTGAAGGTGAAGTGCACGCCCAGCGGCACGTGCACATCGCGCTTCCAACCGCGCTGGTTGCGCCAGAACTCGGGCCAGGACGGATCGAACGGATTGAGGTGGGTATGGCCTTCGGCGCCGATCAACGCGAACGGCCGGTCCAGGCCGAAGCGCGCGGCGCGGGTCGGGCCATAAGGCAGATCCTGCGGCGGGCCGAAGGTGGTGGACATGCGGCCGTCGAAATTCAATCCGGCGTCGAAGCGGCGGTCGAAGAACATGGTCTCGCCGGCGGTGGTGCCGCCGTAGGAATGGCCGTAGTACCCGACCCGCGACAGATCCAGCGCGCCGCGCAAACCGGCCGGCAGGCGGCGCAGTTCGGCATCGGGATTGAAGCCGCGGTTGATCAGCGTCAACGCATCGAGCAGATGGCGCGAATCGGCGACCCGCGTATCCAGCCACATCTGGGTCGACTCGACGGTCTCGGTGAGCTCGACCCCGCGCGCGACGCGGCCGCCGGGGAAGGCGGCGTAGAAAGCCTCATAGGTGTGGGTCATCGAGGCGACTACGTAACCGTGACTGGCCAGATCGTCGGTGCCGGCGCTGTAGAGCTCGCGGAAGTACTGCAGACCCGGCGAGAACAGCACCACCGGCCAGCCGTGCGGATGGCGCAACATCGGCGCATTCTGGATCGCCGGCCGGCGCGCGCTGGCCCAATCCACGGCGCCGGGCGCGAAGTTGTATTGGTTCTCGGTGGTGGCGCGCCATTCCGGCACCAACGCCGGCTCCAGCCACGGCGCCCGCGCGCCGCGCGCGTTGGGCGCGATCGGATAACTCACCGTGACCATGAATTCGCGCGGACCGCCGACGAATCCGTCGATGCGCGAACGGTCGACCAAGTGCAGGGTGAAGGTGCCGACCCGATACGGGCCGGTGGTCGGCGGCAGATCGAAACGCTTGGGCGGTGTTCCGGCGGCGCTGGCCGCGGGAACGATGGCGAGCGACAGCGCCAACAGCACCAGCGCGGCGGCGGCGATGCGCGTGATGGCGGAAGCTGACTTGCGGACGGCGCGGAACATGCAAACCTCCTTGGAAGGCGTGTTCGGGGATGGGCGTCGGCGGCGCGAAGCCGGTCATGCGCAACGGTCTCGCGCGTTCGACGCGTCCTAGCGAACGCGAACCGTGGCGGTCACGCCAGTGCCGGGGTGCAGGGGGATGCAGCGCAAAGCTTGATCGGGGGCGCAGTTGCGCAAATCCCTTCCAGTCTCGTCATTCCTCCATTCCCGTCATTCCCGCGAACGCGGGCTCCGCTTTACTTCGGCGGAGCCGAGCATCCAGCGACTTTCTTTCAGGTCACTAAAGGCACTGGATTCTCGCGTTCGCGGGAATGACGTTCTGGTGGGATGACGCTGAAGACTCTGGATTCCCGCGTTCGCGGGAATGACGTTCTGGTGGGATGACGCTGAAGATTCTGGATTCCCGCGTTCGCGGGAATGACGTTCTGGCGGGATGACGCTGAAGGCTCTGGATTCCCGCGTTCGCGGGAATGACATTCTGGTGGGATGACGCTGAAGGCTCTGGATTCCCGCGTTCGCGGGAATGACGTTCTGGTGGGATGACGCTGAAGACTCTGGATTCCCGCGTTCGCGGGAATGACGTTCTGGTGGGATGACGCTGAAGGCTCTGAATGTTCCGCTCCGCCGAAGTAAAGCGGAGCCCGCCTTCGCAGGAATGACGTTCTTGGGAGATCGCGATAAAGCTGCCGAAGCACTCCCCCGTTTGAAAAAGGGGGGCCGGGGGGGATTTGCTCTTGCTCTACGCCCTTCAGTCCGCAAACGGCCGATCGATCGCCACTGAAGGCGGCGTAAACCAAGCCGCGCCCTGCTCGGTCACATAGAAATGGTCCTCCAACCGCACCCCAAACCGCTCCGGCACCACGATCATCGGCTCGTTCGAACAACAATTGCCGACCTCAAGCCCCACCCGATTGCCGCGCACCAGATACGGCGCCTCGTGCACGCTCATCCCGATGCCATGCCCGGTGCGATGCGGCAACCCAGGCAACCGATAATCCGGCCCCAGCCCGCCGCGTTCGAGCACCGCGCGCGCCGCCTGATCGACCGCCTCGCCGCTGACGCCCGGACGCACCGCGTCGAACGCCGCCTGCTGCGCCGCCTGCTCCAGATTCCAGACCCGGATCTGCTCGTCGTCGGCGCGGCCGCAGATGTAAGTGCGGGTGATATCGGACTGATACCCCTGCACCGCACAACCGGTGTCGATCAGCACCAACTGCCCCTCGCGCAGCGTCTGCTCGCCCGGAATGCCGTGCGGATACGCGGTGCCCTCGCCGAACTGGACGATGCAGAACGTCGAACCGTTGTCGGCGCCGAGCGCCCGATGGGCTTCGTCGATGAAACGGCGCAACGTGGTGGTGGTGACGCCCGGCTCGGCCAAACCCGCGGCCAGGCGATGCACGTGCAAGGTCATCGCCATGGCTTGCTGCATCAGCGCCAGTTCGGCCTGCGATTTGCTCGCGCGGCAACCGTCGACGATGGCGCTGGCGTTGCTCAGATCCAACCCGGGCGCAGCCGCGCGCAGACCGGTGAAGATCGCGAACGCCGCGCCAGGGTCCAAGGCCAGCCGGCTGGCGCCGCGCGCGCGCAGGGTGTCGACCACCAGCGCGTACGGATCTTCATGCTCCTCCCACAGCCGCGACTCGGTCGGAATCTTGACCAGATGCGACAGCGAGCCGGCTTCGAACACCGGACCGATCAGCACCGGATCGCCCTCCAGGGTCAGCAACATCGCCACCAACCGCTCGGTCGCGCCCCAAGGCACGCCGGTGAAATAACGCAGCGAAGTGCCGGCGGTGATCAGCAATGCGTCGCGGCCTTCGCCGCGCATGCATTCGCGTGCGCGCTCGATCCGCCGTTGGTACTCGGCCGCGCCGATCTCCGCCGCGCGCTCGCGCCACGGCACCAGTTGCGCGCGCGCTTGCTCCAGGCTCAAGCCGCCGATTTGTTGCTGGGAAAGACTCATACGGATGCTCCGATATCGTCGGTGGTCCAGCGCCCGTCGATGCAACGCGCGAGAACGCCGGAAGTGTGGTCGCGAAGTTCCGGCGGCAACGCCGCGTCGCGAACGTTATCGTAGCAATGCAACGCGGCGAAGCGACGGATCGCCGCCGGAATGCCGACCGAAGTGAAGCCCGGATGTCCGGTGCTCGGAAACGGACCGCCGTGATTCATCGCCGCGCTCACCGCCACGCCGGTCGGCATGCGGCCGTCGATCAAGCGTCCCACGCGCGGACGCAGCGCGTCGGCGAGCCGAATCCAATCCGCGTTTTCTTCGTCGTTTGCGTAGATAGTCCCGGTGAGATTGCCTTCCAGCGCTTGCGCCACGCGCACGGCTTCATCGAATCCGTCCACTCGCACGATCAGACTCGCCGGCCCGAATGCTTCGCCGCGCAGGCGCGCATCGGCGATGAATTCCGCGGCCTCCACTGTCAGCAACGCCGGTTGAACACGGTAGCCCTCACCCTGCGCGGACGCACCGCCGCCAAGGTTGCGCGCACCTGCTGCGCGCCAAGCCTCGATTGCGGCCAGAAAATGGTCGCGCACGCCTTGCGAAAACAGCACCCCGGCCGGCGCTTGTTCGAAGCGTTCGGCGGCGGCCGCGACGAAGCGATCGCCGGCCTCGCCGTGCGGCACCACCACCACGCCCGGGTTGGTGCAGAACTGCCCCGCGCCCATCGTGCACGAGGCGAAGAACTCCTGCGCCAAGCCGTCGCCGCGTTCGCGCAACGCGCCTTCGAGCAGGAACACCGGGTTGATGCTCGACAGTTCCAGATACGCCGGCACGCCGGCCGCATCGGCCGCCGCCTTCAACGCCAGGCCGGCGTTGCGGCTGCCGGTAAAGGCCAGCGCGCCCAGACGCGCATCGCCGGCCAGGCGCAGGCCCAGTTCGGGGTCGAGGTGATACAGCACCTGCAGCGATCCCGTCGGCAGCCCGGTTTCGATCAGCGCACGGTGCGCTATCTCGGCCAGCCGCCGGCTGGTCGCCGGATGCGAAGGATGGACCTTGGCGATCACCGGATTGCGCGCGGCGATCGCGCAAGCGAAATCGCTGCCCGACACCGCGTTGAAGGCGAACGGAAAATTGTTCGGCCCGAACACCAGCACCGGCTTGCGCAACGGCGCCAGATGCGAACGCAGACCCGCGGCGGTGTCGATCACCGGCTGCGTCCACGAACGCTCGCGCACCGCGCGCGCGGCCTGGCGCAGCTGGCCGGTGGTGCGCGGCAATTCCACCTGGGCCAGCCGCGGCTGCAGCGGCAACGCGGTTTCGGCATGCGCCAGCGCGACCAGCTCGGCCGCGGCGTGCTCGATGCCCAAGGCGTAGGCCGAGAGGAAATCGGCGATGCGCTCGGGATCGCAAGCGGCCAGCGCATCGGCCGCCGCGCAGGCGCTGGCCAGCGCGGCTTCTACATCGCGCGCGCCGGAGATCGCAAACGCCGGCCCCGACTCGACCGCGCGGGTCGGGTCGTAGGCGCGGAAGTGTCCTTGCGCATCCTGGGAGGCCTGCCAACGACCTTCGATCAGTACCGGTTCGCGCGCATCCATGTCAGCGGCCCGGACGCTGCGCGTTGGCGCGCTCGATCACCGCCAGCGCCGCCTCGCGTTCGCCGCCCTGCAAGGCCAGACGCGGCGCGCGCACGCGTTCGCTGCCCAGGCCGACTTGCGCCTGCACCAGTTTGATCAGCTGCACGAACTTGGGCACCGTATCCAGACGCAGCAACGGCAGGAACCACGCGTACAGCGACGCCGCCGCCGGCGCGCCGCCGCTGCGGGCCAGTTCGAACAAGCGCACCGATTCGGCCGGATAGGCGTTGACCAGGCCGGCGATCCAACCGGTGGCGCCCATCGCCACGCCTTCGACGATGGCGTCGTCCATGCCGACCAGCAGTTCCAGACGCTCGCCGAGCAGGGAACGGATCGCGGCGAAGCGGCGCACATCGGCCGAGGATTCCTTCACCGCCTGCAGGTTGGCGAACTCGCCGGCCAGCTCGGCGATCTGCTCGGGGACGAAGTCGGTCTTGTAGGCGACCGGGTTGTTGTAAAGCATGCACGGCAACGCGGTCGCGGCGATCACCGCGCTGACGTGGGCCTTCATTTCCTGCCAGTCGGTCGAGTAGACGTACGGCGGCAGCACCATCAGCCCGGCGCATCCGAGCTTCTCGGCTTCGCGGGCCAGGCGTACCGCTTCGTCGGTGGACAGCGCGGCGATGCCGGGGATCACCGGCGCGCGATCCTTCAGCGCGCCGACCAGGGTGCGCAGGATCGCCAGCTTGTCTTCGAAGCTCAGCGTCGCCGCTTCGCCGAGCGAACCCAGCGGGACGATGCCGACGCAGCCGGCGTCGATCATGGTCAGGGCGTGCCGGGCCAGGAAATCGTGGTCGATCGTTCCGTCGGCGTTGAACGGCGTGGTGATGGCGGGGATGACGCCGCGCCAGAACGGGGCATTGCTCATGAGACAGATCCTTGCGGTTCGTTGATCGGGTTGCAGCCGGGAGGCGACGGTTCGCGGGCGGAATCGTCGGAATAAGAAAGCCCGGCCAGACTGGCCAGCCGGGTTGGGAAAACCGGCGGTCGCGCGCCGTGCGCGGGCGTCGCCGGGGTCGAAACCAGAGAAGGAGCGAAACCGCGCAACTCGGCCAAGGCCGCACCGCAGATGCGGCCCTGGCAGCTGCCCATGCCGCAGCGGGTGGCGAGTTTGGCCGCGCGCCAATCGTGGTGCGCATCCAGCTGCGCCAGGCTCACGTCTTCGCAACGGCAGACCAAGGTCCGCGGCGTGGCGGCATCGCGCACGCCTTGGGCCAGGGCGAAATAGCGCGGTAGCAA